>CAYWML010000032.1:0-16789 GCA_964459515.1 uncultured Clostridia bacterium
GTATTTCATATCTTTTATTATATCACTTTTTTCATTTTGACACAACTCTAATGACGAGCATATGTTTCCGCTCCCTCTCTGTCATTACGAGGAGCGAAGCGACGTGGTAATCTCGTGGCAAGCCTACGGCTTGCCGCGGAAACCACGCTCCGTTTTGCTCGGCGGCGAAGGCGGCGCGTTTCCATGCAGGAGGAAACAACGGGAGAATTTTAGAATAGGGCGTGCAAACAAACGACAAAAATTGTTACGTTCTACTATTTTCATTAAATTATCACATGATTATCACGCGCCGTGCGCACAACAAGGATAAAATCAAAGAATAAGAGAGGCGAAAGATTATTTGGATAGGCGAGCCGCGCGAAGTGTAGAAAGAAGTGCGGACGTCGGACAACAAGAATCGGGAAAGGTTCGCTCCGAGAAAACGACTATACGAAACTTTTTTTCATATTCTCTCACTATAAGGTATGCAGTCTGCGTTTGCAGGCTGCATAGCTTTTTATGGCGTTTCGTAGGAATTTCGCCAAAGAAAAAATGTTGCAAAAATGATTTTCTATGAGATTTTGCTTGGCAAGTGAACGAGCGTTTACTATACTATAAATGCGGAAACGGAAGGCTTTGTCGTAAATCGCCGCAAAGTCACGTTTCGATTTCGGCGAAAAAGCGACGTCGGACGAGCGCGAATGGCTTTTTGCGCAATACCCACAACCCTTCCGAGAAAGGAGGAGTTTATGGCAGATATGAAAGAAAAAATTTTGACGACGGCGCTTCGGTTGTTCGCAAAAGACGGTTACGAAGCCGTTTGGTCAGCGTGATTGCAGGCGAACTCGGTATTACCAAAGGGGCGTTATATAGGCACTACAAAAATAAACGCGCGATTTTCGAGGCTATCGTGGAGCGTATGTATCGCTTGGATGCCGAACGCTCGCGGCGGTACGAAGTTCCCGAAGAAACTTACGAAAGCGCGCCTGCCGCTTATGAAAATATATCCATGGATAGCGTGAGAAAATTCGCGCTCGCGCAATACGCATTTTGGACGGAGGACGAATTTGTGCGCGATTTTCGGAAAATGCTCTCGTTATTGCGATGCACGAATGTGCCGTGGCGATCTCCGCCGATAGGCGGAAACGCAAGCCCGTCGCCGCCGACGGGCGAAAAACCAAGGTCAAGGAACATAGTTCCTTGTGGGGGTGCAGGGGGGGGCAACGCCCCACTACGAAAATCAAACGCGGCGTTCGCGGCGTTCAGGCGGCGACAGCCGCATCCTATACCCGTTTCAAGCAAGCTCCGCTTGCGCTCCAACGCCGTCAGGCGTTCCACGCGGCAACAGCCGCGCCCAACTCCGTCATTAGAGTTGTGTCAAAATGAAAAAAAATGATATAAAAAAAGATATGAAATACGAGAAAATAAGGAATAAGAGATTTTTTTCTTCGTTATAATCTTATTTTTGCCATAGTAAATTCTATGCTCCTCTCATTTTGACACAACTCTATTGCGAAGGAGCGCGGTACGCGCGACTGTGGCAATCTCCGCCGATAGGCGGAAACCTAAGGTCAAGAAACCATGTTCCTTGACCTCGGATTGGCGCAAGCAGATCTTGCTTAGGCGTGCGTATAGTAGTGGGGCGGCAAAAATGAAAACGCCTGCCGACGGCTGTCGACAAGCGTTTCTTGGAGGTAAATGATAAGGGGGAAAATCAATATTTGGTAACTTCTATCGATTTGATTACGATAGAAGCCTTCGGAACGTTGAAAGAAATCTTCGTCGATTTGTTTCCAACGTACGCGTCGTCCGCGTCTACGGTCACTTTATGCGATTGCGTAAACGAGTCGTCGTCATCGCCGTAGTTATCGGCAATGTAGTCCTCTAAATCGTCTTGGAAATCCTGCAAAACTTCTATGCTGTCCTCTTCCAAGGTCGCAAACGTGCAATAATTCGTGTTGTCGATCGTATCGCTCTTCAAGGAAATGTAGAAAAGCGACGTCGCGCTGTTGTGCTTATAATCTCTATAGGCAAGCTTGTCGCCTTTATCTTTGCTCAAATAAGGCACGTAGACTTGCTCCGTCGTGTCTTTCGTGTTGTAATACATCGTCAACGAGCCGAAAGATTGATCGATATCGCCGTTCGTCACCTTAAAGCCGTTGTCCTCGAACTCGCCGTACACCGTGTAGGTAGGGTTGGTTTTGTCCTCGTCCTTCCAAACGCTGGCAGGGAAGTTTGCGTACGTCTTTACCGTGTCGTAATAGGCTTTGTAGGTAAGGTTTGCGTTGTCCTCGTCGGGTGCGCCGCTCGCCGTATAGCCGCCCGTATACATTTTTTGGTTGCCTGCGTCGTAGTTATGCACGCAAAGCCCGTCGTAGTAGTCGTTTTCGACGAGCGCAAGGAAGTGCTCCGTCGTAGAGGGGGCAATGTTTCTGTACAGTTTATAATCGAGCGTGTAGGTCTTTCCGTTGAATTCCAACGTCATTTGTACCTTCGGGTGAGAAGTTTCGCACGCGGTGAACGTGCTTGCGCAGGCAACGACGCTCGTCGTAGCCAATACGCCGCATATGATTTTTTTCAAAGATTGTTTCAACATATCCTTTTTGCTCCTTGTCGGCAATCGACGGCTTTTGCCGTTGCCGTAGTTCTTCCATATACTATTGTACAGTTTATTTTTCGTTTCGTCAAGTGCTTTGGACTGCTTTTGCGTGTTTTTTCTGCTTCGGTTATGGGAAATTTTGGTGAAATGGGCGAGAAAACGCGGCTTTATGCACGCACAAAAAATATTCTTGCGAAAAGACGGACTTTTTTTCGCAAGGTACTTGATTTTCGGTTAAAAGTCGTGTATAATGGTGACAGTATTAAAATTAACCTTTCGGAGGGAAAAATTATGGCAAAATCGAGGTATATCGGGGATTATCCCGTAATCGGCATTCGTCCTATCGTGGACGGCAGAAGAGGACCTATGAAGTTGCGCGAAAGCTTGGAAGATCAGGTCATGGCTATGGCGAACGCCGCCAAAAAGCTGTTTGAAGAGAATTTGTTCTATTCCAACGGCGAGCACGTGAAGGTCGTCATGGCGGATTCTTCTATCGGGCGTGTTCCCGAAGCGGCTGCTTGCGCAAGCAAGTTCCAAAAAGAGGGCGTTTCCATCACTCTTTCCGTTACGCCGTGCTGGTGCTACGGCTCGGAAACGATGGATATGGATCCGACCACGATTAAAGCGGTGTGGGGCTTTAACGGCACGGAACGCCCCGGCGCGGTGTATCTTGCGGCAGTGCTTGCAGGGCACGCGCAAAAGGGCTTGCCCGCGTTCGGTATCTACGGGCACGAAGTGCAGGATCGCGACATGGTGACGACGATCCCCGACGACGTGAAAGAGAAATTGCTTCGTTTCGGGCGCGCGGCAATCGCCGTGGCGACGATGCGCGGTAAATCCTACTTGCAGATCGGCTCGCAATGTATGGGTATCGCAGGCTCTATCGTCGATCAGGATTTCATGGAATCCTATCTCGGTATGCGCGTGGAATCCGTGGACGAAGTGGAAATCTTGCGTCGCATGGAAGAGGGCATTTACAACGAAGCGGAATACCAAAAAGCGTTGGCATGGACGAAAGCGCATTGCAAAATGGGCAGAGACGACAACCCCGAATCGGTGGAATTCCTCGGCAAAGACCGTCGTATCAAATTTACCGACGCGGAAAAGGAAAAACAGTGGGAATTTACCGTGAAGATGTATTGCATCATCAAAGACTTGATGGCAGGCAATCCCGACCTTCCCGACGGCTTCGAGGAGGAAAAGTTGGGGCATAACGCGATTGCAGGCGGCTTCCAAGGGCAAAGACAGTGGACGGACCATTGGCCGAATTGCGACTATCCCGAAGCTTTCCTCAGCTCCACTTTCGATTATCAGGGCGCGAGAGAACCGTATACGTTGGCAACGGAGAACGACATTCTCAACGGCTTGGGTATGCTGTTTATGCGCTTGTTGACGCATAGGGCGCAAATCTTCGCCGACGTGCGTACCTATTGGTCGGGCGAGGCGACGGAGCGCGTCACGGGGTACAAGCTCGAAGGCAAGGCGAAAGAAGCCGACGGCATTATTCACTTGTTGAATTCGGGCGCGGCGTGCTTGGACGCTTGCGGAGAGTGCAAGGACGAGAACGGCAACGCCGTGATGAAGAAGTGGTGGGAAGTCACCGACGAGGACATCGAGAAGATGACGAAGGCTACCGTTTGGTGCGAGGCAGGCTTCGACAACTTCCGCGGCGGCGGTTTTTCCAGCCATTACACGACGAAGGCGGAAATGCCTTGCACGATGATTCGTTTGAACCTCGTCAAGGGGCTTGGTCCTGTATTGCAGATTGCCGAGGGGTGGACGGTAAACCTTCCCGAAGAAGTTTCCGATACGTTGATGGAAAGAACGAACCCGACGTGGCCCTGCACTTGGTTTGCGCCGCGTTGCGACGGCAAAGAGGGCAGCCCGTTCAAGTCGGCGTACGAAGTCATGCAGAATTGGGGTGCGAACCACGGCGCGATCTCGTACGGGCATATCGGCGCGGACTTGATTACGATGTGCTCCATGTTGCGTATTCCCGTTTGTATGCACAACGTGCCCGAAAAGGACATTTATCGTCCTGCGGCGTGGAATGCGTTCGGTATGGATAAGGAAGGGCAGGATTATCGCGCTTGTCAGGCATACGGTCCTATGTATAAGAAGTATTGATAAAAAGTATCGTTTAGGACGATTTTGCGCCGTGCGAAGAAGCCGCACGGCGCGTTTCTTCTCAATAAACGCTTGCAAAAGACAGGCGCGTTATGGTATAATGGTAAACGAGAGGTGCTATCCATGAAATATATTGAATTGACGATACATACGACTACGGAAGCCAGCGAAATTATTTCCGATATTATGTGGAATTATACCGATTACGGCGTTACGATTTGCGATCGCGCGGATATTATCGCGCTCCAAACCGCTAAGGAAACGACCTTTTGGGACTATATGGACGACGAGTTGACGGAAAATAAAACTTCCGACGTGCTTGTAAAGTGCTACGTCGCGGAGGAGGTTGCGGCGGAGATTTTGCCGTCGATTTTGCGCGATATCGACGAAGCGAAAACGCGGAGCGAGGGCTGTATTCCTTTCGGCACGTTGGAGGATACGAAACGCACGGTGGACGGCGACGATTGGATAGACGTTTGGAAAAAGCATTTCCGCCCCATTCCCTTGGGCAAGATCGTCGTCGTGCCCGAATGGATTGATTACGTACCTGCCCCCGACGAACGGGTAATTCTTCTCGATTCCAACATGGCGTTCGGCACGGGCGAACACGAAACCACTTCCATGTGCGTGGAGCTGTTGCAGATGTACGTACAGCCGAACAGCGTTTGCATTGACGTCGGTTGCGGCAGCGGCATTTTGGGTATTGCCGCGGTGAAGCTCGGTGCGGCGAAGGCTTATTTGACGGATATCGATCCGATCGCGGTGGAGAGCGCGTTGCATAACAGCCGCTTGAACGGCGTTGCGGAGCAAACGGTCGTGGCGCATTCCAACCTTTTGGACGATACGCAGGTACAGGGCGACGTCATGGTGGCGAATATCACGGGCGAAGTGTTAAAAATGCTCGCGCCGTCCATTCCGAAGAACTTAAAAACCGACGGCGTTTTGATTTTAAGCGGCATTATCGAAAGTCGTTTGGAAACGGTGCGCGCGGCGTACGAAGCGGTGGGTATGCGCGTCGTTTCGGAGCGGAGAAAGGGCGAGTGGTACGCGCTCGTTTTACGCCACGAATAAGGCGTAGGAGATAGGCATGTCTGCGTTGAAAAGGTTTTTTGTAAATTCGGTCGGCGACGTTGCCGAGTTGACGGGCGAGGAATTCGAGCACGCAAAAAACGTATTGCGGCTTTCGACGGGCGACGAGGTGATTTTGCTGGACAACAGCGGCAAAGAATACACGGCAGTGGTTGCCGCCGTGGAGAAAAAACGCATGGAGCTGAACGTCGTGCGCGCGGAACTTGGCGCACGTGAAGCGGCGACGGACGTTTGCCTGCTGTTCGGCTATTTGAAAAACGCCGATAAAAACGAGTTTATCGTCCAAAAGGCGGTAGAGCTCGGCGTGAAAAAGATCGGCGTGTTTTCCTCGTCGTATTCCTCGGCGTACATGAACGACAACAAGTTGGAACGCCTGAATAAAGTTGCGCGCGAGGCGGCGAAACAATGCTTGCGCGCGGTTGCGCCCGAGGTCGTCTATTTTTCGGACTTCGAGGCGGCTTTGCGCTACGCGGACGGCTTTACGAACAAGCTGTTCGCTTGCGAATTTGCGACGGAGAGCGGTTGCGACGTCGCGAAATTGCAGGGCGGCACGGCAATCGTCGTGGGAAGCGAGGGCGGCTTTTCGAGGGAGGAGGCTTGCCTTGCCGAAAGTCTCGGCTTTGCTTCGGTCACGCTCGGAAAACGCATTTTGCGCGCGGAAACGGCGGCTGTCGCTTTGACGAGCGTCGTCATGTTCGCGTTGGGGGAATTGCGATGAAAGCGGTGGTGTATACGCTCGGTTGCAAGGTCAACGACGTGGAGAGCGGTTCGATTATTCGCGGCTTGGAAGAGCTCGGTTACAGCGTTTCGCGCGAAATCGAAACGGCGGATTTATACGTGATCAACACTTGCGCCGTGACGGCGGAGGCGGAACGAAAAAGTCGGCAGACTTTGGGAAAAGCGATTAAGGCAAATCCGCAGGCGAAAATCATCGTTTGCGGTTGCGCTTCGCAGAAAAATCCGCAGGCGTTTTTGGAAAAAGGACATACCGTGTACGCGGTGACGGGCGCGCGGAATAAAGGCGAGGTGCTCGCGTTGGCGCGCGACGGCTTGCGGGAACGCGTCGGGGTTCGCCTTGGCGCGACGGAGGGCGGCTATGAGGAATTGCCCTTGCCCGAATGCCTGAAAACACGTAATTTCGTGAAAATCCAAGACGGCTGCAATCGGTTTTGCAGCTATTGCGTGATACCCTATTTACGCGGCAGAAGCCGTTCGCGCGCGCTCGCGAGCGCGGCTTCGGAAATTTTGTCGAGCAAGGCGCAAGAAACGGTGGTGACGGGCATCGATATTTCCGAATATAAGGACGGGGACGGCAACGACTTGACGGAGCTTATGCGTGCGGTGCGAGAAGCCGATACGCGCATTCGCCTCGGTTCGTTGGAAGTGAGTGCGATTACGGAGGCGTTTTTGGCGGCGTTGCAAGGGCTGAAATGCTTCGCTCCGCAATTCCATTTATCCTTGCAAAGCGGCTCGGACGCGGTGCTTCGGAGTATGAATCGGCACTATACGCGCGCGGAATATTTGGAAAAGTGCGCCATGATTTATAAAGCCTTCCCCGATGCGGCGATTACGACGGACATCATAGTCGGCTTCCCGACGGAAACGGACGAGGATTTCGAGGATTCACTGCGTATCGTTTCGGAGGCTGGTTTTGCGCAAATTCACGCTTTCCCTTATTCGCCGCGCGAGGGCACGAACGCGTATAAGCGATATAAGGAGTTGCCTGCGGCGGTGAAAAAATCGCGTTTGGAACGTCTTTTGGAAGAGGGCGTAAAGCAAAAGAAAGCGTATATGGAACGGTTTGTCGGGAAGCGGTTATGCCTTGCCCCCGAAAATTGTTTCGACGGCGTAACGGAGGGATATTCGGAGAATTACATTCGGGTGTATGTAAACGGCGAACTTAAAAAACGGCTTACCCGTGTACGCGTTGAAGGACTATTTCGCGACGGCGTGATTGCCGCCGCGGACGAGGAGTAAATATAAAAAGGAAAGGAGAAAAAAGTATGGAAGATTGTATTTTTTGCAAAATCATCGCAGGGGAAATCCCTTCGCCGCGGTTATACGAAGACGAGCAGATGATTATCATTCGGGATATCGAGCCGAAGGCGAAGTTGCACTATCTCTGCATTCCGAAAACGCATTTCGCGTTGCTTTCGGAAATGGACGAGGCGCAGTCGGAAACGTTGCGGCATTGTTTTTCCGTCATCGCGAAGTCGGAAGATAAGCTCGGTTTGCAGGACGGCTACCGCGTGATTATCAACCAAGGCGAAAACGGCGGTCAAACGGTGCGCCATTTGCATATTCATTTGCTGGGCGGCGAAGTATTGACGGGTTTTTAAGCAAACGCACTTGTTTTTTCGGATTTATAACACGGCGGCGCATTCGCGCCGCCGTAAATTTTTTACGCTTGACGTTTTTCGTAAAAACAAGCTTTTTCGGACGGGCGTAGGGTGGAATATGAAAAAGTTCGCATAAAGCGAAGAAAAGCTTCGCAAACTGCGTATATGGAAAAAAGGAAAATCGAGCAACGGGAAACGGACGGACGCACTCGTGACGAACGGGAAAGCTACGTGCCGCGCTTTGCGCCGAAAAGAAAAATGCGTGGGGCAGGTGTGCAATGACTGGCAAAAACAGAAAAAATTATAACAAGAATTACGTGGCGTACGTCAACTCATTTGCACCGCCGACGAAGCACTTCAAAAATTGCTTCCGCGCGTTTATCGTGGGCGGCTTTATATGTTGCGTGGGACAATGCTTGCGCAACGTGTACGCCGTCGTGTTTTCTCTTTCGGGGGACGAGCTTGCCTCGGCGGTCAGCATGACGCTGATATTTTTAGGCGCGTTGTTGACGGGGCTGGGCGTGTACGACCGTATCGGCAGATACGCGGGCGCAGGTTCGATCGTGCCGATTACGGGTTTTGCCAACAGCGTGGCTTCGCCTGCCATCGAGTTTAAGACGGAGGGGCTCGTCTACGGGCTGGCGGCGAAAATGTTCGTCGTGGCAGGACCGATTATCGTATACGGCGTGCTCGCAGGTACGCTCGTCGGGTTGATCTATTTGTTTTTATGAGGGAATATGCAGACTTTATTTTTTAAGAACGCGCCGCGCATAGCCGCCACGGGAACGATTGCCGGTCCGAAAGAATGCGCCGGTATCGTGGGGAAGTACGTGGACAAGGCGTTGGCGGACGACACCTTCGGGGAGAGCACCTATGAAAAAGCGGAGTGCAAAATGCTTTCCTACGCCGTTTCTCGCGCGATTGAAAACGCGTCCGCTTGCGAACGGGACGTGGATATGTTGATTTCGGGCGATCTGCTCAATCAAATTATTTCCGCTTCGTTTACCGCGCGCGATTTCGATTTTCCGTTTTTAGGAGTGTACGGAGCGTGCTCCACGCTCGCGGAGAGTTACGCTTTGGCGGCTTCGCTGATTCATGCCGGCTATTATAAGCGGATCGTTGCGGCTACGGGAAGCCATTTTGCTTCGGCGGAGCGGCAATATCGCTACCCCTTGGAGCTGGGGAATACTCGACCGCCGCAATCGCAATGGACGGTGACGGGCGCAGGCGCGGCGTTTATCGTTTCGTCGGAGCTGTGCGCTTCCGCTCCTGCAATAACGACGGCGACGTTCGGCAAAGTGGTGGATTTCGGAATTACGGACGTGAACAACATGGGCGCGGCGATGTCTCCTGCGGCTTGCGATACAATCTTGCGCCACTTGGCGGAAACAGGCAGACCGCCCGAATATTACGATTTGATCGTCACGGGGGATTTGGGCGCGCTCGGCAGCCGAATATTGAAAGATCTGACGTGGGAAAAAGGCGTGGATATTTCGGGCAATCACGTGGATTGCGGAGAGATTGTGTATAAAGTCGTCGAGGACGAGTTTCAAGGCGGTAGCGGCGCTGGTTGCAGTGCCGTCGTGTTCAATTCGTATTTATACGATAAGCTCCGCCGCGGCGAGTTGCGGCGTGTGTTGTTGGCGGCGACGGGCGCATTGCTTTCCACGGTTTCCAGTGGACAGGGAGAAAGCATACCTTGTATCTGCCACGCTGTTTCGATAGAGAACGAATAGCGTTTTTGAACGGGTAGGTATGCGTTGAGAGGTGAAATGGTGTTTTCGGAATATTACGGAATTTTGTGGGGATTTGCAAAGGCGTTTTTGGTCGGCGGCGGCATTTGTTTGATCGCGCAGATCGTCGTCAACCTTACCGATTTGACGGCAGGAAAGATACTCGTCGTTTTTATGTTGTCGGGCGTTGCGTTGCAGGGCTTGGGGTTGTATCAATACCTCGTCGATTTTGCAGGCGCCGGTGCGACCGTGCCGATAAGCGGTTTCGGCTATCTTTTGGCGAACGGCGCGATACGCGGCGCGGAAAAAGGCTTTTTCGGAGCGGTGACGGGTGCATTGGCTTCTGCCAGCGCAGGCGTTTCCGCGGCTGTGGTGTTTGCTTTTCTCATGGCGATGTTGTTCCGCGCGCGAAGCAAACGCAGTTGACCAAGCCGCACTATTTCGCTGATTTTACGGCGAAAGCGACGGTTTATCGCCGAAAATGTCCGTTTGCAAATATGTATCGGGAACTTTCCCGACGAGTATGGATTCTCCGACGAGGATTTCGGTGACGACGGCGAAGTTTTCCGTGCGCGAGGGCATGACGATGCTGATGTCCGCAATTACATTCAAAAAAATCGAATGCTTGGTTTGGTTGATCCCCACGCTTTCAAAGGTGGACGTAAAATCGCAAGAAACGCTGCTGACGGGGATAATGCGAAAATGTATGCGCGGACCGATACCGGCGAACGCTTCTATGCCCGTCAACGCCCCCAGCGGCACGGGAATGCCGTTCAGGCTTAAATTTTTCAGATTGGATTGGGAGATGGACGCCGTGTCGCGCGCGATTTTGTTGATTTTTAAGGAGTTTGCGGCAACGGCGACGATACCGCCCGTTTCGTCGCGTGTGATCGTGACGAGGTCGTCGTAGCGCATTTCGTCGCTGAGCGTATAATACACCGCGTCGTTGACGGCGATGGCGGTGCTTGCGCGCATGGTCGCTTCACTGACGGAGATTAACACGCGCGTGACGTTTCGTTGAAAATACAAAAACAGCAGCGAAGCCGTCGTAAGCAGCGCAAGTAACAACACGAGCAACCGTTTGCGTTTGCGGCGAACGGGGCGCGCTCTTCCGCGCGGTTTGCGCGGCGCGTTGCGATAGGGCGGCAACGCGTATTCGTAAAAGCGGTTCATATTCCGATACGGCTTTTGATTTCGCGGAGTATGACGTCGTTTCCGTGGGTGTAATTCGCCGCGTCCAGCCGTTTTTTTGCGTCTTTGTCCGCGAAAGTTTCGCGAAGAACGGGAACGATTCGTTCTTGTAGCTTTGCTTGCGGCAATACGCGGCAAAGCCCGCGCTTTTCAAAATACGCCGCGTTTTGTTGCTGATCGCCGCGCGTCGCGCCTTCGAGCGGCACGAGCACGGCGTTCTTTTTTAACGCCAACAGTTCGAACAGCGTGCCTGCGCCTGCGCGTGCAAGTACGACGTCTGAAGCGGCGTACAGGGTAGCCATGTCTGAGACGAACTCAAATTGTCGATAGTCTTTTTCCGCGCAATTTTGCAGATTATCTTTGCCGCAAACGTGCAACACCGAACAAAAGGAAAGCAGTTCGCGCAGATTATCGCGCACGGCTTTGTTGAGGGCGCGGCTTCCCGAGCCGCCGCCGAACACCAAGAGGACGGGCTTTTGCGCGGAGAGCCGTAACCGTTTGCGCGATTCGCTTCTTTCGGCGGCGAAAAGCGTTTCGCGGATGGGCGCGCCGCTGTATTTTCCGTGCGGTAACGTTTTCGCCGTTTCGGGGAAAGAGGTGAATACGACTTCGCAAAAACGGGCGGTCAGCCGATTGGCGAGCCCTGCCGAAAAATCGCTTTCATGCGCCATGCAGGGCATGCCGAGTTTGCGCGCCGCCAGCACGACGGGAAGCGCGACGTAGCCGCCTTTGGAAAAAACGAGGTCGGGCTGTATCGCGCGGAGCGCGCGTTTGGCTTGCCGAACGGCGCGCGGCAGGTCGAAAGGAATGCGCAGGTTGCGGCGCAGTGCCGCGCCTCCGCTCCCTCGGACGAGCTTCGGGCAGCGGATTTCGTAATAGGGCAACCCGTACGGCTCGATAACGCTTTTTTCTACGCCGTCCGTGCCTATGTAAGAGACGGATACGTTTTTTTCTTTTTGCAAGATTTCGATGAGGGCGACGTTGGGCAAAACGTGCCCTGCGCTGCCGCCGCCCGTAAACACTATTTTTTTCATGCGCACCTGCCTTTTTTCTTCTTGTAATAGTATAGCCTCGCGAAAACTGCGATATTCCCGACGGGCAGAAAAAAGTCGTGCGCCGTTACGGGCAAGAGGGGGCGCGTTTTTTAGAAACGGTCGAACGGGAAAACGCCGTTCAACGCATACACGGCGGCTTGTTTTTAGAAAAACGCCGCGTTACGCTATTCGTATTGTTTTGCGGCTTCGCGTAAAAAATCTTTTACGCGCGTTTGCAGTGAAGGCGGCGAGAGGACTTTTAATCCGTTGCCGAACGCGGCAATCCGTCGCGGCAACGCTTCGGTATCCGCCAGCGAAGCTTCCGCGCGGTATTCGTCGCCGATTTTGCGTATGCACTCCGCGCCGAGCCAATCGGTCGCGCGCTCCAACGCGCTCGGTCGAACGAGAAGGCAAACGTCTATCGTCGGCACGTCTACGGACAGCGAAAGAGGGACTTCTTCGTTGCGAAAAGGTCGCCGCCGAAAATAGCTTTTTGTTTTCGTTACCGTCAATATCTTGCCGATCGGGAGCAGGCGAAAGGCACGTTCCGTATGGCAAAAGGCGAAAACGAATACGGATTCTCTATCGAACGCCAAAAGGTGCGGTTCTATCTTTTGGGTAAGGCGTTCCCCGTTTTCTTCGTATTCGATTTCCGTGACGATACAGCGTTCCACGGCAAATTCCAAAAGGCGTATTTTCTCCGTCTGCGTGCGCGTATCGCCGTACGGCTCGCCGTTTAACAGCAACGCGCCTAATTCCGCGTAGAGAAATTGCGGACGGGTTTCCTGCTTTTTTGCCGCCGTCAATTTGCGTTTCGCTTCCAAAAACCGCTCCTGCGGCGCGGCGGCGTAAGCGCGGTTGAGCGCGTCCACGGCGGCGGCGTATTCCGTTTCCGTCATAAACCCGACGGGGAGCTTGAAATTGTCGGGCACGCGAATGCCGCCGTTTCTGCCGCGCGTTATTTTCACGGGCAGACAGGCGGACAGCGTTTCCACGTAGCGATAAACGGTGCGCGCGGAGATTTCGTAACGTTCGGCGATTTCTCTCGCGGTGACGGTGCGCTTGGATAACAAGTCGAATAAAATTCCGAGTAAAACAGCGTATTTCATGCGGGTATTATAACACGGGAAACGGAGCTTGTCAAGGCGGTAGTAACGGGAAAATGCGTAAAAAACCCCGTTTTTTTTCGCGTGTACGCGCGAAAGTTGCGAAAAAGTCGGCAAAACGCTTGACAAGTCGGGGAAAAAAGTGTAAAGTTGGATAAATAATAAAATTAAACTTGTTCTGCAAAGCGCAGAAAAGAGAGGAGAGGAAAAAATGGCGGTAAACGTAATGGATACGCTGCGTGCGCGCGGCTTCGTGAAACAAACGGTGTTCGAGGATGAACTTTACGAAAAACTCGGCAAGGAGAGCGTGCCTTTTTATATCGGTTTCGATCCTACGGCGGATTCGTTGCACGTCGGGCATTTTATGCAGCTTATCGCCATGCACCACATGCAGGAGGCAGGGCATAAGCCGATCATTCTCATCGGCGGCGGCACGGCGATGGTCGGCGATCCGTCGGGCAGAACGGATATGCGTTCGATGATGACGAAAGAAACGATCCGTCACAACGTCGAATGTTTCAAAAAGCAAATGTCGAAATTTATCAGTTTCGAGGGCGAAAACGCGGCGATAATCGTGGACAACGGCGATTGGCTGTTGAACTTGAACTATATCGATTTCTTACGGGAGATCGGCGCGCATTTCTCCGTCAATCGTATGCTCAGTGCGGAGTGCTTCAAGCAACGCTTGGAGCGCGGCTTGTCTTTCTTGGAATTTAACTACATGTTGATGCAGGCGTACGATTTCCTCGTGTTGCATAGAGAATACGGTTGCTCGTTGGAGCTCGGCGGCGACGATCAGTGGAGCAATATCCTCGCCGGCGCGAACTTAATTCGCGTAAAAGAGCAAAAGCCTGCGTTTGCGATGACGTTTACCCTTTTGACGACTTCGGACGGCAGAAAAATGGGCAAAACGGCAAAGGGCGCGGTGTGGTTGGACGAAAACAAAACTACCCCGTACGAATTTTATCAATATTGGAGAAATATCGACGACGACGACGTGGAAAAGTGCATGAAGCTACTCACTTTCTTGTCTTTGGAGGAAATCGAGGAGCTTTGCCGCTACCGCGACGAGCGTATCAACAAGGCGAAAGAACGTCTCGCGTACGAGTTGACGAAAGAAGTGCACGGCGAAGAGAAAGCGCGCCTTGCGCAAAGTCAGGCGCAGGCGGCGTTCGGCGGCGGCGACGCGGAGCTGTTGACGAAAACGGTGACGGGCGTTGCGACGGTTGTGGACGCGATGGTGGCGGCAGGCGTTGCGAAGTCGAAAGGGGAAGCGCGCCGATTGATCGAACAAGGCGGCGTTTCCGTAGACGAGACGAAGGTGACGGACGCGAATATGCCGATACCGTCGAAAGCATTCGTCTTGCATAAGGGCAAGAAAGTACATTTGAAAGTGGTCGTGGAATAAACGACGGCGCGTGTGCGCGGCGCAGAAAGCTCCGCGTATGCGCGTTTTGCGTTTTTTGAGGAACAACGGGTATGGAAAAATCGGTGCGCACGGTATTTGCGCCGCACGAGAGCGAAAAAATCATAGAAAAATCTCGCTTCATCGCGTACAGCGCGCATGCGGAGGGAGAAGACGAAGCGCGCGCTTTTGTGGCGAAAATTCGCGGTATGCACTCGTTGGCGACGCACGTCTGCTACGCTTTCGTCGCCGATAAGATCGGCAATCTGCAACGCTTTTCGGACGACGGCGAACCGCAGGGAACGGCAGGCGTTCCTATGCTCGAAGTTTTGAAAAACCGAAAATTGTATGAAACGGCAGTCGCGGTCGTGCGGTATTTCGGCGGTATAAAATTGGGCGCAGGCGGATTGGTGCGCGCCTATTCCTCCGCCGTCGCGGAAAATTTGGACGGGGCGGATATTCGCCTTTTGGAAATGTGCGCGGAGCGGTCGATCTTCGTGGATTACACGGGAACGGAGCGTGTGCAAAGATACCTCTCAACGCATACCTGCTCCCTGCTTTCCACCGATTACGGCGAAAAAGTCGTTTTTCGCGTGGCGGTGAAAAAAGCCGACGTCGCGGCTTTTTGCGACGGCTTGACGGACGCTTTGCAAGGCAGGGCGGAGATCTCGGAAGGCGCGGAATATTACGTGCCCTTTAAGGAAGAATAGAAGGAGGGCTTTCTATGAAATATTGCAAGTTGACGGAGAATATCGTCGCTTCGCGGCTCGTGATGGGTTGTATGCGCATTGCGGATAAGCCGCTTACGCAGACGGAGGACGTCGTCGTGGAAGCGTTGAAAGCAGGGGTGAATATGTTCGACCTTGCCGACGTGTACGCCGACGGGAACGCGGAGCGCGTTTTCGGCGTAGCCGTGCGCGATCTCGGACTTTCGCGGACGGATTATCTGGTGCAAACGAAATGCGGTATCCGAAAAAAGGAGAACGGCATTTGCGCTTTCGATTTTTCCGCGCGGCACATTCTCGACGGCGTAGACGGCAGTTTGCGCCGCTTGAATACGGAATACATCGACGTGCTGTTGTTGCACCGTCCCGATACGCTGGTAGAGCCGTCGGAAGTCGGCGAAGCGTTCGAGCGGCTTCGCGAGGCAGGCAAAGTACGCGCCTTCGGCGTCAGCAATTTTTCTTCGGGGCAAATGCGGCTGTTCGAGAACGCCGGGATAGAGATCGTTGCCAATCAGCTTCAATTTTCCCTCGGGCATACCGCGCCCGTAGACGCGGGATTCAACGTCAATATGTATAAGGACGAATCGGTGACGAGGGCGGGCGACGCGTTGGAATATTGCCGCGCGAACGGCATTGCCATGCAGGCATGGTCGCCGCTCCAATACGGCTTTTTTGAGGGGAGCTTTATCGGGAACGAACGATTTTCCGCATTGAACGCGGCGTTGGAACGCTTGGCGGAGGAACGCGGTTGCGCGCCGTCGGCGATCGCGCTGGCGTGGGTGTTGCGACATCCTGCGTTCGCGCAAGCGGTTACGGGCACAAGCTCGCCCGAGCATATGGCGGAGCTTGTCGCGGCGGCGGATATCGAGCTTACGAGGGAAGAATGGTATTCGTTGTATCTCGCGACGGGACGCGTTTTGCCGTAAAAAGCCGTTTTCGGGCGAAAAACGCCGTTTGCTTGTACAAATTATACAATCGAAAAAAAGAACTTTGGCTATTTTGTCTATTGTATTTTTTGGCAAAATATAGTACAATATAAAAAGTAGAAAAAATATATCCGTTTGGAGGAAAAAGATTATGTCAGGACTTTTATTGAAGGGAATCAACAAGGTATACCCTTCGGGCGTGCAGGCAGTGTTCGATTTTTGCCTGAACATTCGCGACAAGGAGTTTATCGTGCTCGTCGGCCCTTCCGGCTGCGGTAAATCCACGACGCTCCGTATGATCGCGGGACTTGAAGAAATTTCTTCGGGTGAATTGTATATCGACGACAAGCTCGTAAACGACGTCGTTCCCAAGGACAGAGATATCGCCATGGTATTCCAGAACTATGCGTTGTATCCCCACATGTCCGTTTACGACAACATGGCGTTCGGCTTGAAGCTGCGCAAAGTGCCGAAGGAAATCATCGATCAAAAGGTGAAGGCTGCGGCGGAGATCCTCGGTATCACCGATTATCTTT
>CAYWML010000033.1:0-16380 GCA_964459515.1 uncultured Clostridia bacterium
GGGCGACACCCGCCCCCTTATACCCCTTCCGTGCAAGCTCCCCTTGCGCCCCAACGCCGTCAGCCGTTTAGGCGCGGCACTTTCCCCCCCTCCCCCCCCCCCCCCCGTTTGTCATTGCAAGGCACGAACGTGCCGCGAAACACACACTCACCCCCCGTCATTAGTGTTGTCATGAAATGCCTCTTTTCCGTCATTGCGAGGCACGAACGTGCCGCGGCAATCTCGTGGCAATCCTACGGATTGCCGCGGAACGCAAGCTCCGTTTTATACCCGTCATTGCGAGGCACAAATGTGCCGTGGCAATCTCGCCGTCAGGCGAAAACGGGCGCAAAAGTGCCGAAAAAGTCGGAAAAATAAAGAATTCTACTGTGGGTAGAGTCCGATTTGTCATGCGGTAGAGTGACAAAATGTTTAGATAGAGCACAAAACGCGCGAAAAAGGTTGTTTTTTGCAAAAAAATGATATAGAATATTTTTCGAGCAAAGGGGCATGGCTTGCTGCTTTGCATAATCATTTCGCGAAAAATATGTAATACTAAAAAGGCGGTTATTATAATGCAAAAAACAATTATTCCCATTTTTTATGCGGCAGATGAAAACTATCTTCCTTATCTTGCGGTCTCTCTTGAATCTGTACGCGCAAACGCGAGCAAAGCGTACGCTTATGAAATTTACGTCATGCACGCCGATATGCCCGAAGAGGCGCAAAAAAAACTCGACAATTTCAACGGCGAAGATTTCACCGTGCGTTTTTTGAATATTTCCGAAAAATTAGAGGACGTAAAAAATTCGCTTTCCTTGCGCGATTATTACACGGGCGCGACCTATTATCGGATCTTTATTGCCAGCATGTTTCCGCAGTTCGATAAAGCGTTGTATTTGGACAGCGACATCGTCGTGCTCGGCGACGTCGGCGAGCTGTACAATACAGAGCTTGGCGATACGCTCGTAGGGGCAATCCCCGACGGCGCGGTGGCGGCTGTGCCCGAATTTCGTTTGTATACAAAGGAAACGTTGGATATCGACGCGGACAGATATTTCAACGCAGGCGTATTGCTTATGAACTTAAAAGCTTTCCGCGCGCAGGATTTTTACGGACGTTTTTGCAAGTTATTGAAAACGTATAAATTCGTCGTCGCGCAGGATCAGGACTACTTAAACGTCATCTGCAAGGATAAAGTGACCTATTTGGGGTGCGAGTGGAATCGTATGCCGATCGGCGGCGACGGCGACGTGCCGAAGTTGATTCACTACAATTTAACAATGAAGCCGTGGCACTATGAAGATACGCTTTTCCGCGATTATTTCTGGCAATATGCGCGTAAAACGGAATTTTACGAGCGTATTCGCGGCGAGTTGCTCCGCTACGGAGAAGCGGAAAAACAGCGCGACGCGGAGTGCGAAAAGGCTTTGATTGCGCTTGCCGTACAGGAAGCGGAGCGCGCGGATAATTACGCGAAACGGTTCGCGAACTAAACGGCGAAAACGCTCAGAAGAAAATACGACGAATATAGTAAAAGGAGTAGGCATGGACGTAACGAAGGTATCGGAAGAGCGACGTGCGGTGTTGCAAAAAATAAAGGAATACGAGCGGCTTTCTCGTTTCGACGAGGACGTGGAGGACGATCCTCCCGCTCCCGAATTGTTGCCGGAGCAAGTGGATTATCTTTGCAAAAAGCCGTGGAATAAGCTTTTGCGCAGAATTGCAAACTTTATCGGCGACAGATATTTTCTCGGCTTGATAAAAAAAGACGTGTTGGTAATCGACGGCGTGACGGGCGAAGAGCATTTGTCCGCCTTGCAAAAAGGCGCGATCGTCACTTGCAACCATTTTTCGGCTTTCGATAATTACGTGGTATTCCATTGCATTCGCAAAGCGTTGCCGCATAAATATCTCTATAAGATTATTCGTGAGGGGAATTATACGAATTTCCCGGGGCTTTACGGCTTTTTGTTTCGGCATTGCAATACGATTCCGCTTTCTCGCAATCGTCGCACGATGATGAATTGCCTTTCCGCCGTGAATACCCTTTTGCAAAACGGCGAAAGCATTCTAATCTATCCCGAGCAGGGCATGTGGTGGAATTATAAGAAGCCGCGCCCCTTTAAGTCGGGCGGTTTCAAAATGGCGTATCGCGCAGGCGTGCCCGTTTTGCCCACTTTTATTACGATGACCGACGACGAACGCTTGGACGAAAGCGGCTATCCCGTGCAGCGGCACACCTTGCATATTCTGCCGCCGATCTATCCCGATTCGTCGCTCGGCGAAAAGCGCGGCGCGGAAAAAATGGCGGAAGAAGCGTACGCGCTTTGCAAAGCGAAATACGAGGAGGTATACGGCGTTCCGCTCGTTTACGAAACGGATTTGCCCGAAGAAAAATCGATATGACGCTTTATCTTACGATTATCGCCGTATGCGTGCTCGTTGTCGCAGGTACGGTTGCTTTGGCGAGCGGCGCAAGCTTTTTCTCTCTTCTCGGCTGGACGTCGCTTGCCGTCGTTTGCGTGATTGCAATCGACGCTTTGGTGGCTACATGTACGCGATTATTGCCCAAAAGCTGCGCGCGACACGACGCGAAAATTTTCACGGTTTCGTCAAAAGAAAAAAAATTTTACGAGAAGTTGAAAATTCGGAAGTGGAAAGAAAAAGTCCCCGAAATCGGGCACTTTACGGGATTTAGAAAAAATAAAATTGCCGAACCGAAAAGCGTGGAATATCTCGATCGTTTTTTGTTGGAGGCGTGCTACGGCGAATTGGGGCATTTTTTCTCCTTGTTTTTCGGCTTCTTGATTTTATTGCTTTTTCCGCTTTCCGATGGTTGGATCGCTTTGGCTTTGCCCGTCGCTATTATCAACGTTTTCTTGAATTTACCGTCGCTTTTTATTTTGCGCTATAATTCTTACAAATTGGAGATTTTAAGAAAAAGTATTTTGAAAAGGCAGCTCCGCGCCGTAAAATAAAAGGGTTTCCGCACTTTAAGCGTTTCGTTTTCCGCGAAACGTTTTTTTTGTGAAAAAATCCGAAAAAAATCCGTAAAAAAAAGGGATTCGGCATTTTTTGTCGAATATATAAAATGGAAAAAATAAAAACGGCGTATGCCGTCGTTTAAGGGAGGGAGATACAATGAAGAACGTCAACGAGTCGTACAGCGTTCGGGAACGCGTCTGCGAACAGGAAAACGCAATGTTGTCCCCGTATGCCGTAAAATCGGCGGAAACCAAGGGCAGAGCGCGCGCGGAGGAGAGTTGCTTTTTCCGAACGGAGTTCCAACGGGATAGGGATCGCATTATTTACAGCAAGTCCTTTCGGCGTTTGAAAAACAAAACGCAAGTGTTTTGCGCGCCCGAAGGCGACCATTATATCACGCGTTTAACGCATACGCTGGACGTTTCGCAAATCGCGCGTTCGATTGCGCGCACGCTTTCCTTAAACGAGGACTTGGCGGAGGCAATCGCCCTCGGGCACGATCTCGGGCATACCCCCTTCGGGCACGTCGGCGAAAAAGTGCTCGGTACGCTTTCCTCCAAAGGCTTCTGGCATAACGAACAGTCCCTTCGCGTCGTGGACGTCATCGAAAAAAACGGCAGAGGCTTAAACCTTACCTTTGAAGTGCGCGACGGCATCGTGGAGCATAAAAGCACGGGGAAGCCTGCCACTTTGGAAGGGGAAGCCGTATCGCTTGCCGACCGTATCGCCTATATCAATCACGACATCGAGGACGCGTTGCGCGCCGGCATTATCCGCGCGGAGGACTTGCCGCAACGGGCGGTTCGCGTGCTGGGCAACGCTTCCAAAAATCGTATTCATACGGCGATTTCGGATATTTACGAAAATTCTTTGGGACAGCCGCACGTGCGCATGTCGGACGAGGTGATGGCGGCGACGAACGAGTTGCGGCAGTTTATGTTCCGCAACGTATACGATTACACGAATAAAGCCATTCAAGAACGCGCGGAGCGCATGCTTACGCAGTTGTTCGAATATTTCATGAAGCATGCGGAGAAGTTGCCGCAGCCGTATTTGTCGCTTTTGGACAGAGACGACAAAGAACGGGTGGTATGCGATTATTTATCGGGCATGACCGATCGGTACGCCATCAGCGTATTCGAGGGATTGTTCATTCCCGAAACGTTTGCGGTCGGAGGTGTACGGTGAGCGGAGGCAAAGGTTTCGATCCCGAATTTATGCACGCTTTGAAGCTGAAAAACGATATCGTCGAGGTCATACAAAGCTACGTTCCGTTGGATAGAAAAGGCAGCAATTATTGGGCGTGCTGTCCTTTTCACCACGAACGGACGCCTTCCTTTTCCGTGAACGCCGCCGATCAATTCTATCATTGTTTCGGTTGCGGCGTGTCGGGCGACGTCGTCGGTTTCGTACGAGAGATAGAAGCGACGGACTTTTTGGGGGCGGTGCGTATTTTGGCGGCGCGCGCGAAGATGACCGTGCCCGAAAACAATTTCGATACGGAAATGCTGGCGCGGCAAAGAAAAAAACGCGACGCCATGGCGAAAATCATGCTCGACGCCGCACGGTTTTATCTCTCTAACCTATATAGCGGCGATCCGCGCGCAGGCGCGCATTTGGAGTATATTTCCAACCGAAAATTGCAACCGACGACGGTTAAGAAATTCGGCTTGGGCGCGTCGCTCAATTATTCCGATCTTCCCGAATATCTCGCAGGGCGCGGCTACTTTCGCGCCGACTTAATCGACAGCGGCGTGTTGACGGAGGCACGCAACGGCGCATTGTTCGATTCGCAGGGCGGCAGATTGATTTTCCCCATTATCAACGCTTTCGACGAGGTGATCGCTTTCGGCGGCAGATTGTTGGAAAAATCGGATTTCGCAAAATACAAAAACACGAAAGAAACGACGTTGTTCAACAAAAGCAAAACCTTGTACAACGTAAATCTTTTGAAAAAATTGAAACGCGAAAAAAAGATAACCGAGGTGATCATCGTCGAGGGATACATGGATACGATTTCCCTGTATCAGGCAGGGTTTCGCAACGTCGTCGCCTCCATGGGCACTTCGTTGACGAAAGATCAGGCGCGCCTCGTCAAGCGGTATTCCGAGAACGTTTTGATAAGCTACGACGGGGATTTCGCAGGGCAAAAAGCCGATTTGCGCGGTTTGGAAATTTTGCACGACGAGGGGCTGAACGTACGCGTAGTGCCTATGCCCGACGGGCTCGATCCCGACGACGTTGCAAAACAAGGCGCGGAGGCGTACCAAAAATGCTTGGACGCGGCAATGCCGCTTATCGATTATCGTCTGCACGCCGCGCGGCGTAAATACGATTTGGAAAAAACGGAAGAGAAACGTCGTTTTATAAGCGAAGCCTTGCGGATCGTGGCGCAGGCGGAAAGCGAGAGCGTGAAAGAGGAGCTTTTGAAAAAGCTGCGCGACGAAACGGGCGTTACTTATCACGCCTTGGAACGGGATCTGCAAAATTTATCCGAAGAAGAAAAAACGGAACCGAAGCCGTCTTTGCCGACGGTGAAGCTTCCCGAAGCGGCGGTCGGCGCGGACAAGCAGTTGAAAGCCATTCGGTTTATCTTGGCGGCGAAACTCTTTTCCGCTCCGTACGCGAAAAACTACGATTTGCAAAAGTTGCGGACGACGGACGAAACGCATAAAATTGTGGCGGAGTATCTCATGGAGCGGGAACGCAGCGGCGAACGCATTCGTCCGAGCGAGCTGTTTGAAGTTTTGGACGAGGCGTGCGCGGAGCTGAACGCAATCCTCGATTTGAATTACGGCGACAAGCTTACGGGGGAAGTGGCGGAGCGGTTTTTCGAGGACAGCGTCCGCACCTTGGAGCAAGACTCGTTGGAGCGTGAGATCGCCGAGCTGAACAAATCCCTTGCGGAAGAAACGGACGACGCGAAGCGGCGCGAGATTACGAAACGGCTTGGCGAATGCGTGCGTATGCGCGGCAACAAAAAACAAAAACGGCAATAAAAACGAAAGAAAAATTTATAAAGTTCGGAAACGAACGGAGGATAAGAAATGAATATATCCGAGCAAAAGCTTAATGAAGTCGTGGCAGGCATCGTTGCAGAATACGGAAAGAAAGGCAGCATTTCCACCAACGCCCTGTGCGATATTATGGAAAAATTCGACACGAGCGCGGCGCAGATCGACTACGTGTATAAAACGCTTGCCGAATCGGGCATTCAGATCGTGGACGAGGACCAACGCGACAGAGAATTGTTCGAGCAGGCTCTTTCCGACATCGGCTTGGACGATCCCGTAAAAATGTACTTAAAGGATATCGGCAGAATACCGCTGTTGTCGGCGGATGAAGAAGTCGATTTCGCGCAACGTATGCAAACGGGAGATCCGGCGGCGAAAAAACGCCTTTCCGAAGCCAATCTTCGGTTGGTGGTTTCCATCGCGAAACGCTACGTCGGGCGCGGTATGCTGTTTTTGGATTTAATCCAAGAAGGTAACCTCGGCTTGATGAAAGCGGTGGAGAAGTTCGATTATCAAAAGGGCTTTAAGTTCTCCACGTACGCTACGTGGTGGATACGGCAATCGATTACGCGCGCCATCGCCGATCAGGCGCGTACCATCCGTATCCCCGTGCACATGGTGGAAACGATCAACAGGCTTACGCGCGTGCAACGCGTGCTGTTGCAGGAGCTGGGCAGAGAGCCTACGCCCGAAGAAATCGCCGAAAAAATGGGCGTATCGGAAGAACGCGTACGGGAGATTCAAAAGATTTCGCAAGATCCCGTTTCTTTGGAAACGCCGATCGGCGAAGAAGAGGATAGCCACCTCGGCGATTTTATCGAGGACGAAAAGACGATGACGCCCAGCGAGTCCGTGGCGTTTACCATGCTGAAAGAACAGCTTCTCGGCGTGTTGGACACGCTTACGCCGCGCGAGGAAAAAGTGCTTCGGTTGCGCTATGGCATAGACGACGGAAAACCGCGTACTTTGGAAGAAGTGGGCAGGGAATTCAACGTCACGAGGGAGCGTATTCGGCAGATCGAGGCGAAAGCCTTGCGTAAACTTCGTCACCCGTCGCGCAGCAAAAAATTGAAGGATTTCATTGAGTGAAAACGGGCTACGGAAAGCGTATCGATACCCTTTGTTCGTTGTTGACGGCGGCGGAAACGTTTGCCGACGTCGGGTGCGACCACGGGTATTGCACGGAATACATGCTGAAAAACGGGCTTTGCCGTCAAGCGATATTTTCCGACGTCAGCCAAGGCAGCCTTGCCAAAGCGGAACGCTTGCTTGCGCCGTACGTGCGCGAGGGGCGTGCGACGGGAGTGCTCGGCGACGGCTTTCGCGGCGTGCCGAACACGACGGACTTGGTGTTGATTGCCGGTATGGGCGGCTGTGAGATCGTTTCGATCTTGTCCGACGCGCGTTACGGATTTTTGCCGAAACGCTTCGTGTTGCAACCTATGCACGACGGCGAGCTGTTGCGCCGATATATCTTGGCGCACGGCGGCTATATCGAGCGCGATTTTACTTTCCGCGACGGGAAATTCTACGACGTGTTGACGGGCGGAAACGTTGCGTTCGGCGGCGTGCGGGACGAAGCGTACACCGAGGCGGAATACGCTTTCGGCAGAGAAAACTTGCGGCGTATGCCCGAGGCTTTCGTCGAACGCACGAAAAAGCAGATACGCAACTTAACGAAATATTTGGAAGAACCGCTGTTGCAAGAGGAAAGCCGCAAGGAGCTTTCTCGGCGCAGGGCGCGTTTACAAGGGGTGTTGAACGGTGAAATTAAGTGAAATGTACGCGCTTGCCGACGGGATTGCGCCGAAGCGGTTAAGCGACGAACTTTGCGAAAAATACGGCCATTACGACAATAGCGGCATTTTGGTGGATTGCGGAAAGGAAATTACGGGCGCGGTGTTTTCGTTGGATTTTTCCGCGGCGGCGATCGAAAAAGCGTTGCAGACGGGGGCGAATTTGTTGATGACGCACCACCCTGCGATTTACGGAAAAATCGGCGACATGCGCATAAACGACGAAAACTTACTCGGCGGAAAGTTGATACGCTGTATCGAAAACGGCATTTCCGTCCTTTCCATGCACTTAAATTTAGACGCGGCGCAAGGCGGCATTGACGAGAGCCTCATGGAGGGCGTTTTGCTCGCGGCGGAGAAAACGACGGGGGCAGGTATCGAACGAACGCAAAAACAGGAAAACGCGACGGCGTATATGCAGACGGTTTGCGGCGGTGCGTACGGGCGTGCGTACGATTTGCCCGAAACGGACGGAGAAGCTTTGGTAAATGCAATGCGTTCTGTCTTTTCCACGGAGCGTATCGCTTATTACGCGAACGGCAGACGCTTGCGACGGGCGGCAAGTTTTTGCGGCGCAGGCGCGGACGAATCCGCCGTGGCGTTTGCGAAAAAGACGGGGGCGGACGTCCTCGTATCTTCCGATTTTAAGCACCATTTGCTTGCTTTGGCGCAAGAGGCGGGGCTGGCGGTCGTCGCGATGACGCATTATGCGTCCGAGGCATACGGCTTCCGAAAATATTATGAAAAAATCCGTCGAACAGCGGAAATTCCCTGCGTGTATCACGCAGACGAAAATTTGCTTTGACGGGAGGAGATATTATATGTCACAGATACAGGCTATTTTACACTATCAGGAAATCGATACGAAGCTTTACAAGTTAGAACGTACGCTCGCGGCGAGCGACGAGCGCAAGGAATATGTAAAGGCGAAGAAATTTTTAGAGGCTGCGCCCGAAAAGTTGGACGCTTTGGAAGTGAAAGCGGCGGCTTTGAAAACGGAGGCGGCGGAACTCACCGCAAAATACGCGCAGACGGAAGAAACGCTGAAAGAGTTCGACCATTTGGACGAATTGGTGACGGGCGGCGCGGATATCGCGTTTTATAAGAAAAACGCGCAAACGCTTGCCGAACAGCTGAAAAAACTGAAAGCCGATCTGGCGGCTTTGACGGCGAACGTGAAAGCCGTTTCCGCGGAGTATCAAAAGCTGAAAAAACAGGTCATCGCCGTGCAAAAGCAATACGCCGACGCTTCGGAAAAGTATAAAGCGGCAAAGGCGGCGCAGGAAAGCGAGCGCAAGGAGATTGTCGCCGAATTGGCAACCGTAGCCAAGGACGTGCCGCCTGCCTTTTTGGAACAATATCAGACGAAGCGAAAGGAGAAGATTTTTCCCGTCGTCGGAGCACTCGCGCAGGGGCGTTGCCCGTATTGCAGTATGGAGCCGCCCCTCGCGGCGCGCAATATGTTGGCAAGCGGCGGTTCGATCGAATGCGACAACTGTCACAGAATACTTTTCGGCGCGTAACGGACAAAATTTCGGCGTTGCGGCATACGATGTAGGGTGCAAAAAGTAATCGCTACAATTCGTTTGGACGCAATTCGAGAAAACGCAAAGGCGTTTGCTTCTCTTTCCGAAGCCAAGCTTTGCGCCGTGGTGAAAGCAAACGCATACGGACACGGCGCGGCGGAGGTCGTCAATGCTTTGTCGGGAACGGCGGACTGTTTCGCCGTCGCGCTTATCGAAGAAGCCGTCGCCGTGAAAACGGCGGCGTGCGGCAAGGATATTTTGGTGTTTACGCCGCCCTTGACGGAGGAGGAGGCTTTTACGCTCGCCGTCAACGGCTTCGTCGCCACCGTTTCCGATCTGTGGACGGCGAGGCTTGTTTCGAGTGCGTGCGCGAAGTACGCGTTGCCGCTTCGGGTGCATTTGAAAGCGAATACGGGCATGAACCGTTACGGCATGGACGTACGCGCGCTGGGCAAAACTTGCAACTTTTTGCGAACGGATAAATACGTGCGCGTGACGGGGATATACTCGCATTTATGCGAGTGCGATAGGACTCGCGCGGAGGAGCAAAAGGCGTTGTTCGTACAGGCGACTGCCGTCTGTCGGCGATATTTTTCGAACGTTACGGCGCATTTGAGCGCGACGTACGGCGCGACGCTCGGCACGGCGTTCGCCTTCGACATGGTGCGCGTGGGGCTGGGATTGTACGGGTATTTGCCCGACGGTTGCGAAGGCGCGCTTGCGCTTCGAAAAGCCATGACGGTGACGGCGAAAACAATCGTGGACAGAAAGTACGCTTTCGGGAGCGCGGGCTACGGCGCGCCGATCGGCGAAGGCGTTGCGGAGCGGCTGAGCGTGTATCGTTTCGGATATGCCGACGGATTTTTACGGCGCAGGGAGAACGGAACGGTCGGGAGCGATAACGGGCTTTCGCCGTTGTGCATGGACGTTTGCGTGCGACGGGGAAAGGGCAAGCGCGGACGGGAAGTTCCCGTTTTGACGGACGCGGACGAAACGGCGGCGGCAACGGGCACGATTTCGTACGAGGTGTTGTGTGCGGCTACCCGTCGGGCGGAGCTTTTTTACGAAGGATAGAAACGCTCCGCATTCGAGGCGGAGGGGCGAGCTTTGTTTTCGTCCGAAAACGGGCTTGCGGTTCGCGGCAATCCTTTGGATTGCCACGAGATTGCCACGGTGCGTTCGCGCCTCGCAATGACGGACGGGGCTTGCGTTTCACGCAAGGACGGGGCGGACGAGCTTCGACGGCGGCGCGCTTGCGGAAAAAATAAGAACTTATTAGGAGAACGAACGAATGAATAAAGGAAAAATACAGAGTACGGCAAAACGTTTCGGAAGATACGTATGGGAACTGTTTAAGGGCTCGCTTCCGGCTACGTTTATGTATTTTTGCGCAGGTACGGTGTTGATGATGCTTACGATGAAGGGCGAAACGCTGCAATGGAACGGCACGGCGCTCGCTTGGACGCTCGTTTGCGGTATCGCGGCGGCGGCGTACGACGGATTGATCAGCTGGGCGAACGGCGGTACGCATTACGAAATGCTCGTTTCCGGCAATATCAAGCGCGCTTCGGAGGCGGAGTTCGATGGCGGCTATCGTATGTCCTCGCATAAGATAGCGAAAGAATATCGCGTGTGGAAAGGCTTCGCCATGGGGGCGTTTATCGCCGCGTGGACGGTGCTGTTCGTTTTGATCTTCGGGTGCAATCAGACGGAGATCGACGGCGGAAATATGCGCAAAGGTTTGGCGGTGCTGGTGCTGCTCGGCTTTTTGTTGTCGGGTTGGGCGATTTTGCCGTTCTATTACTGCAACGCTATGGGGAAAAGCGTCCGCTATTTTGCCGCGTTGCCGTTGGCTTTGGTTCCCGTCGTCGTTACGGGCGTTTTCTACATAGCCGGCGCGTATGCACGCCGCAACAAACGCTTGCGTGAACAGGAAATCGCGCGGAAAGCGGCGGAGGCGGAAGCCAATCGCGTGCAGAAAATCAATTACGGCGGCTTGCCGGGGACGAAACCGAAAAAACGGAAAAAGTGATGGCACGTGCGCATCGGTGGGAGCGCGCAAGGGCTGTTAGGGAACAGGCTTGCGTTTCGCGGCAATCCTACGGATTGCCACGAGATTGCCACGGCGCGTTCGCGCCTCGCAATGACGGACGGGGGGTGCGTTTTGCGGCAATCCTAAGGATTGTCACGAGATTGCCACGGCGCGTTCGCGCCTCGCAATGACGGACGAAAAGCATTTCGTGACAACTCTAATGACGGTCGGGCGGACAGTTTACGGAAAGAGAATAACGGACGGGTGAAAGTATGCGGATAATCGGCGGAAAATACAGAAGCAGAGTGTTGACGGAGTTTGCAGGCGAAGCGGTTCGCCCGACTTCGGATAGGGCGCGCGAGGCGTTGTTTAACATACTTGCCATGCGCGTGGTCGGCGCGCGCGTTTTGGACCTTTTCGCAGGGAGCGGCGCGCTCGGAATAGAGAGCCTTTCGCGCGGCGCGCGCGAAGCCGTGTTCAACGACTGCGCCAAAGACAGCCTTGCCGTTGTGAAGAAGAACTTGCAGGCGTTGCGTATTCCTACGGACGGAGCGGAGGCGAAAGTGCGTTGCGGCGATTATCTCGTTTGCTTGGAAACGCTCGCGCAACCGTTCGATATAATTTTCATCGATCCGCCGTATCGCTTCGATTACGGTTCGCGCGCTTTGCAAAAGATAGTCGAACGCGGCTTGCTTTCGGAAAACGGCGTGGCGATATATGAGCGGGATAAGCCGTTCGAGGGCGAAATCGAGGGCTTGGAAAAATACGACGAAAGACGGTACGGAAAGGCGTATTTTACGTTTTTTCGCACGACGAAGAGGATAAAATCATGAGAAAATGCGTGTTTGCGGGGACGTTCGATCCGCCGACTTTGGGGCATAAACGTATGCTGGAAAGCTGCTTGAAATTGTTCGACGAAGTGGTGGCGGCAATTCTCGTCAATCCGACGAAAACGCCGTGTTTTACGGCGGAACAGCGCGCGAAAATGTTGCGACTGCTGTTTCCCGAGGAAACGCGGCTTCGCGTGGTATGCGCGGAGGGAACGGCGGCGGAGCTGTTGCAACGGGAAAATACGAAATTTTACGTGCGCGGCATTCGCAACGGGATCGATCTCGATTATGAAAACGCGAATTTTTACGCGAGCCGAAAATTGGACGAGGAGATAGAAACGATTTATTTGCCGTGTCCGCAGGAGCTGTTGCACGTCAGCTCGTCCATGGTGCGAAACAGTTTGCGGTTCGGCACGCCGATAGACGAATACGTTACGCCCGAAGTAAAGGCGTATATCGAAAATTGCAAGAGAAACGAAAGAGAAGGAGAATAGTCATGCTGGAAAAACAATATTTCATTCCCGAACCGGAGGAGTTCATCGCCGAAAAGCCGATGACCGCCGCTTTGCAAAGCATGAAAAAGGAACGGGACGAGGAAATTCGCGACGTGCTGTCGGGAAAGAGCGATAAAATGCTCGTCGTGATCGGACCTTGCTCCGCGCACGAACCTGCGCCGACGCTCGAATATATTTCGCGGCTCGGAAAACTCAACGAAAAGGTACGGGACAAGCTCGTTCTCGTGCCGAGGATATACACGAACAAGCCGAGGACGAAGGGCGTGGGGTATAAGGGCATGTTTTTGCAACCCGATCCCGAAGGCATGGCGGATATCGTGCGCGGCATTCGGAGTATTCGCGCGTTGCATATAGCGGCGATGAACGAGTCGGGCTTGACGGCGGCGGACGAAATGTTGTACCCCGAAAACACGGCGTACGTGGAGGATCTGCTTTCTTATCACGCCGTCGGCGCGCGAAGCGTGGAGGATCAGTTGCACCGACAGGTGGCGAGCGGTATCGACGCGCCCGTTGGCTTAAAAAACCCCATGAGCGGCAATATTATCGCCCTCGTCAATTCGATATTCGCCGCGCAAAGTCCGCAGGTGTTTAAATATCGGAACTATCAAGTCAGTTCGGACGGAAATCCGTACGCCCACGCGATCCTTCGCGGCGGCGTGGACGGCTTCGGTGCGGACGTGCCCAATTTCCATTACGAAACGGTGATGCAGCTTGCGGAGCTGTACAACAACAGCAACTTGGAAAATCCCGCGATCGTCGTCGATTGCAACCATTCCAACTCGGGCAAGCAATTCAAGCAGCAAATTCGCATTGCGCAGGAGGTTATGCAAAACCGCAACTTCGATGCGGAATTTAAGCGTATCGTGAAAGGCTTTATGATAGAGAGCTTTTTGGTGGAGGGCAATCAAAAGCACGACGAAGTGTTCGGAAAATCGATCACCGATCCGTGCCTCGGTTGGGAGGATACGGAACGACTTTTGTATAAGCTTGCGGAACAGGTATAAAAACGGGAGAGAGAAAATATGAAAATTGCTTTTTTAGGCCCTGAGGGCAGCTATTCGCATTTGGCGGCGAAGGCGTTTTTGAAAACGGAGAGTACGGGCGGCGGCGCGGCTTGCGATTGGGACGAGTGCATTCCTTTCCGCAACTTCCCCGAAGTGCTTTCGGCGGTGGAAAACGGCAGAGTGGACGCGGCGGCGATTCCCATTGAAAACAGCTTGCAGGGCGGCGTTTCGCAAAACCTCGATCTTCTGCAAAGCATGGGCGAATTGTACGCCGTGAAAGAGTTCGTTTTGCGAATCGATCAACGTTTGATACATAAAGAAGGCGTTGCGCTGTCGCAAATCGGGCGCGTATATTCGCATAGACAAGCCCTCGATCAGTGCGCGGGATTTTTAAGCCGCGAGATGCCTTTTGCGGCTTTGCGCGAAACGGAGTCTACGGGCTTCGGCTTAGCGAAAGCCATGGAGGACGAATCGGGAAAAAGCGCGGCGATCGCCGGGGCGCACGTGGAAAATTTGCGCAAAGGGTTCGTCGTCGGCGAAACGTCGATTTCCGACGAGAAAAACAATTTTACCCATTTCCTTTTGGTGAAAAAGGGCGAAAAATATTTGCCCGAACACAGCGAACGGGTATTTTTCTCCGCCGTTTGTCCGCACTGCCCCGGTAGCCTTGTGGAGTTGCTCGCGGTGATAGCGCGCTACGGCATCAATATGACGAAGATCGAAAGCCGTCCCGTGAAAAATCGCCCCGGGGATTACCGCTTTTTTATCGAAGCGGAATGCGACGTCGCTTCGGCGGAAACGCAGGAGCTGTTAAAAACCATTCGAGAAAACACTTTGGAATGTAAACTTTTGGGGGCGTATTTGCGCGGTTGATTTTTGCCGTACGCGTACGGGCGGTATGCCCGTTTGCGGCGGTCGGATCGTGGAGATAAGTATGGATTTATTTGATTTTAACCGAAACGAGGAAAAAGCCAAGCCGCTTGCCGAGCGCATGCGCGCCAACGCGCTGGACGAATTTATCGGGCAACGGCATATCGTCGCGGAGGGTTCGCTTTTGCGCCGCGCTATCGCGAGCGACCGTTTGGGAAGCTGTATTTTTTGGGGCCCGCCCGGTTGCGGCAAAACGACGCTTGCCAATATCATCGCACTCCGCACGAACGGGGAGTTCGTGAAATTGAACGCCGTCAACGCAGGCGTTGCCGACGTCAAGAAAGCTGTGGATATCGCGCGCGAGAATTTGAAACTGTTCGGAAAACGCACCTATTTGCTTTTGGACGAGTGTCACCGCTTTAATAAAACGCAAAGCGATTCCCTGTTGCCTGCCATCGAACAAGGCACGATTATTTTTATCGGTTCGACGACGGAAAACCCGTACGCTTCGATGACGCCTGCTATCGTATCGCGTTGCCGCGTGTTCGAGTTTAAGCGGCTGAGCGAGGCGGATATAGAGGGCGCGCTCCGCGCGGCGTTGAAAAATCGGCATAAGGGCTTGGGAAAATTAAACGTCGAGGCGACGGACGAGGCTGTCGCGCATATCGCGCGCATGGCAGGCGGCGATCTTCGTTCGGCTTATAACGCTTTGGAGCTTGCCGCGTTGACGACCGAGCCGAACGCCGAAGGACGCGTGACGATTACGCTTGCCGACGCCGAGCAGTCGATACAGAGAAAAGCACTTTCGTACAACGAGGATTCGTACTACGATTTCCTTTCGGCTTTTTGCAAATCGTTGCGCGGCAGTGACGCCAACGCCGCTTTATATTACGCTATGCGCCTTATAGAGGGCGGTTGCGATCCTATGTTAGTGGCGCGGCGTTTGGTGGTGCATTCCGCCGAGGACGTGGGCATGGCAGATCCGCGCGCGTTGCAAATGGCGACTTCGGCGATGTACGCTTTGGAAAAAATCGGCTATCCCGAAGCGATGTTGCCGCTCTCCGAAGCGATTGTTTACGTGTGCGAGGCGGAGAAAAGCGCATCGGTGAAAACGGCAATGTACGCGGCGATCGACGACGCGCGGAGCGTCCGCGACGATAATATTCCGCCTTATTTGAAAGACAACAGCTACGGCAGCCGCGAGGATAAGGCGCAAAGCCTTGCTTATAAATATCCGCACGATTACGGCGGCTATGTCGAACAGCAGTATTTGCCCGATACTTTGAAGGATAAGATCTATTATACGCCGAGCGATCGCGGTTACGAACAAGAAGTGGCTCGTATTCGGGCGAGAAAGGGAAAGAAAGCTTAACAGTGGGGGCGTTTCCGTCTGTCGGCAGAGATTGCCGCGGCGCGAATGCGCCTCGCAATAGAGTTGTGTCAAAATGAAAAAAATGATATAAAAAAGATATGAAATACGAGAAAATAAGGAATAAGAGATTTTTTTCTTCGTTATAATCTTTTTTTTGCCATAGTAAATTCTATGTTCCTCTCATTTTGACACAACTCTAATGACGGACGGGGAGCGGTGCTCCTTATGGTGACGGGCTTGCGTTTCGCGGCAATCCTACGGCTTGCCACGAGATTGCCGCGGCGCGAATGCGCCTCGCAATGACGGACGGGGAGCGGTGCTCCTTATGGTGACGGGCGTGCGTTCCGCGGCAATCCTTACGGATTGCCACGAGATTGCCGCGGCGCGAACGCGCCTCGCAATAGAGTTGTGTCAAAATGAAAAAAGTGATATAATAAAAGATATGAAATACGAG
>CAYWML010000034.1:0-16246 GCA_964459515.1 uncultured Clostridia bacterium
GCGAAATAGGCGAAGGACCGGCTACGCCAGTCCTGGCTACGCCAGGAGAGTTATGCACGGAAACTTTTCTTGAAATAGGGAATTTTGATACGCTTATTGAAGCGGAAAATGCTATGTCGTATTTGAAAACGAAGTTTTTTCGTTGTTTGGTTGGTATACGCAAACAAACGCAACATGCTACGAAACAAGTCTATCATTATGTTCCCCTGCAAGATTTTTCAAAACCGTGGACGGACGAAGAATTATATGCAAAATATAACTTATCGCAAGAAGAAATCGATTTTATCGAAAGCATGATTAAACCTATGGAGTAAAAAAAAGAAAAGCGGACGCATCCGCTTCTCCAAGTGTAATCTGAATCGTTAGATACAAATGTCCACCTCTATTCACTATTATTATATTCCATTTTGTACAAAAAATCAAGCATTTTAAGGGAAAAATCGATGTCACAAGAATTTTTTATACAACGCCCGAATGTCACGCCTACAATTTACGCTTACGAGCTTCTCGGCGTGGCTTCGCATAAGGGGTATATCAAGGTTGGCTATACCGACAGAAACGCCGAAACGCGCGTGAAAGAACAGCTGTATACCAGCGGCGTGCCCTATCGCATTCTATTGAAAGAATCGGCAATGCGCCCCGACGGAACGTGCTTTACCGACCATGACGTACACGCCGTTTTGCAACGCAAAGGCTTTTTACGGCTTCGTCAGGGCGAGGATAAAAACGAATGGTTTCGTTGCGCCGTGCAAGACGTGCAATCGGCGATTTTAGAGGTGCGCGAGGGCATTCGTTCGGAAGAAAACCGCAGTGCGCATTTCAAAATGCGCCCCGAGCAGCAAAGAGCCGTGCAAAAGACAATCGCCTATTTCGAAAGCGTGAAAAAGGACGCGCCGCGCCAAACGCCGAAGTTTTTGTGGAACGCGAAAATGCGCTTCGGAAAAACGTTTGCCGCCTATCAGTTGGCGCGAAAAATGGGCTTAAATCGGGTACTGGTGCTCACCTTTAAGCCTGCCGTGGAGTCGGCTTGGCGCGAAGATTTGACGACGCACGTCGATTTCGAGGGGTGGCAATTTATTTCCAACAAGGACGCGCACGACAACAAACTGAACATCGACGAACAATTCGATCGGGCGGATAAAAGCCGTCCCGTCGTGGTTTTCGGCTCGTTTCAAGACCTGCTGGGCACGAACGAGAACGGCGGCATTAAGGCGAAAAACGAGTTTATCCACGCAACGAATTGGGATTTGGTGATTTTCGACGAATACCACTTCGGCGCATGGCGCGAAAACGCCAAAAAGTTGTTTGAAAATCCCGACGAGGAGGAATACGCCGATTTCGACGCGGAAAAATACAAGCGGACGGAGGCGGATAACGCTTACGACGAAACGTTTTTGCCGATTACGACGTCGTATTATTTGTTCCTTTCGGGCACGCCTTTCCGTGCCATGAACAGCGGCGAATTTATCGAAGAGCAAATTTATAATTGGACGTATTCGGACGAGCAGAACGCCAAAAAAACGTGGCTCGGCGCGAACAATCCCTATCTCGCCTTGCCGCGCATGGTGTTGCTTACCTATCGCATTCCCGACAGCATTCGGCAAATAGCCTTACGGGGAGAGTACGACGAGTTCGATTTGAACGTTTTCTTTTCCGCGAAAGGCAAGGGGAAAGACGCAAAATTCGTCTACGAAAACGAGGTGCAAAAATGGCTCGATTTAATTCGCGGTGCATATTTGCCGAGTAGCGTGGACGATTTGAAATTGGGGCAGGACAAGCGGCCGCCGATGCCCTTTTCCGACGTGCGGCTGTTGCGCGTGTTGTCGCATACGTTGTGGTTTTTGCCGAGCGTGGCGAGCTGTCAAGCCATGGCGAATTTGCTGGAACAAAAGCAAAACGCTTTTTATCACGATTATACGGTCAACGTGTGCGCGGGGACGAGCGCAGGCGTCGGCGTGGACGCGCTCCGTCCCGTAGTGCGCTCCATGGGCAATCCGCTTGAAACGAAAACGATTACGCTGTCTTGCGGAAAGCTGACTACGGGCGTTACGGTCAAGCCGTGGACGGGGATTTTTATGTTGCGCAATCTGCAATCGCCCGAAACGTATTTTCAGGCGGCGTTTCGCGTGCAATCGCCGTGGGAGATTGAGGACGACAACGGCAACAAACAAATTATAAAACAGGAATGTTACGTGTTCGATTTTGCCTTGGATAGGGCTTTAAGGCAGATTTCCGATTATTCCTGCCGATTGAATATCGAAGAATGCAGCCCCGAAAAGAAGGTCGCGGAATTTATTCGTTTTTTGCCCGTTTTGGCGTACGACGGCAGTACGATGAAGCAGATCAACGCGCAGGATATTCTCGATATCGCCATGGCAGGTACGAGCGCAACGCTCCTTGCGCGGCGTTGGGAGTCCGCCCTGCTCGTCAATGTGGACAACGAAACTTTGGCGAATTTATTGCATAACGAGGACGCCATGAACGCATTGACGCATATAGAGGGATTCCGTTCGCTCAATCAAGACATTACGACGATCATCAATAAGTCGGGCGTGGTGAAAAAGGCGAAAAAAGAAAGCGCGGAAAAGCTTTCGCCCGAAGAGAAAAAGGAGCTTTCGGAGGCGGAAAAGGAGTATAAATCGAAGCGCAAACAAATTCGCGAAAAACTTATTAAATTCGCCACGCGCGTACCTGTTTTTATGTATTTGACGGACTATCGAGAGCAGTCGTTGAAAGACGTCATTACGCAATTGGAACCGGGGCTTTTTAAGAAAGTGACGGGGTTGGACGTCAACGATTTCAATTTGTTGTGCTCCCTCGGCGTGTTCAACGCAAATCTCATGAACGAGGCGATTTTTCTGTTTAAGCGGTATGAGGATTCTTCTCTTTCGTATACGGGCATAGAGAAAAACGTCGCAAGCGAAATCGGCGGTTGGGATACCGTTATTCGTCGGGAAGAATATAAAAAGCTGTTTTTCAATCAGCAATCGACTTTATAAAAAACACGGCGCGACGATTTTTGTCCCCGTCCGTCGTTGCAAGGAACGAAGCGACGAAGCAATTTCGCGGCAAGCCTACGGCTTGCCGCGAAAATCATGTTCGGGACGCTTGCCCCGTTTCGCCTATCGCCGTGGCGTCGCGAACGATACGCGTAAAAATGAAAAACGCGTTCAACGCGTACATGGTATGGTTGTTTTGTGTATTCGTCGTGTTTGTGCCTATGCAAAACGAAAGGCGGTTGAAAATCGTTGCGAAAAAATTATGAATTTTGCCGTGAAACGCTTGACTTTTATCCGAAATCGGATTATAATATCGTCCGAAATCGGATAATTTGGCGATAAAACGCACGCGCTTTCCGCGCTCCTTCGCAACGACGAACTGGCGGAAACGGGCTTGCGCTCCGTGAAATTCTTTTAAGCAAGGATGGAAAATATGCATACTTTGAACCGCTTGGAAACGTATAATAGGCTCTGCAAGGAAATGGATATCGTGTATCATGGCTATGCGAAAAGTTGCGGACTTTCGGATATGGCGTATTGGATACTGTATTCCGTGGCGGAAAGCGAGGAATATTTTACGCAACGCGATTTTTGCAACGCTTGGTTTTTCGCGCCGCAAACCGTCAATTCCGCATTGAAGGATTTGACGAAAAAGGAACTTATATTTTTGGAAAGCGTTGTCGGTAATAAAAAGAACAAACTCATTAAGCTCACAAAGAGCGGAGAGGCATTTATACAAAAGTACATTCGCCCTCTAATCGAAGCGGAATGCGAAAGTTTTGCCGCTTTGTCGAAGGAAGAATGCGACGCTATGCTGTCCGCCACGGAAAAATATTTGCGTGCCTTAAAGGAAGAAGTCAACGCTTTGCAAACGCGCTTTTCAGGGCAATAAAGCCGTGTGACGAAAAGACGGACGGCGGCGAGCGTGTACGGACGGGACTATACTATGAGAAAAATTCGGAGGTAGATTTTTGAGAGTTATTTTACGGTTTTTGAAACCGCATAAGAAATTGTGTTTTATCACGATATTTTTGGCGTTTATCGACGTTTTGGGCGCGCTTATTATTCCTACGTACGCCGCGGAAATGTTGAATTTGGGCACGGAACAAACCGCAAGCGTTTCCGCTTTATCGGTGATTTGCGTGAAAATGTTGATCGCCGCCGTCGTGTCGGGCGCGGCTATGCTTGCCGCTTCCTACGTTTGCGCGGAACTTACGTCGAAAGTCGCGGCGGATATGCGCAACGCTTTGTACGAAAAGTCCTTGCAGCTTTCGGGGACGGATTTTCGCGCGTTCGGCACGGCTTCCGTTACGACGAGAACGGTTTCCGATATTACGACAATTCAATTCGCTTTGGGGAGTTGCTTTCAAATGCTCTTTCCCGTGCCGTTTATTTTTATCGTGGCACTTGTATTCGCTTTTCGCATAGACGCTTTGCTCGGCGGGATACTGCTCGCCGTGATCGTCGTTCTCACCGTCGTTTGCGCGTTCGTCATGCATAGCGCGTCGCCCTTTTTCAAAAAGTTGCAAAAAAAGCTCGATAAAATGAGCAAAGTCTTGCTGGAAAACCTCACGGGCGTGCGCGTAATCCGCGCTTTCAATAAGGAGAAGCACGAAGAAGAGCGGCTTTGCAACGAATTCCGAAGCTATGCGAAAACCGCCGTAAAAGTCAACAAACAATTCGTCTTTCTCGACGGCATTTCCTTTTTCGCTGTCAATATGTTCGTCGTTGTCGTGTATTATCTCAGCGGCGCGCGCATTACGGCTGGGCACTTTGCGATAGGCGATATTACCGCTATCATCGAATATGCCATGCTCGCCCTCTTCTTTTTGATGATGGCGCAAATGGTGATTCTCACCCTGCCGCGCGCTTTGGAGTGTTGCGATCGTATCGGCGAAGTGCTGGACTATACCCCGACGATTGCCGACGGAAGCGACGCGTTCGCGGAAGAGCAAGCAAGCGGAAAAGCCGTGCTGGCTTTTGAAAACGTGTCTTTCCGTTTTGCCGACGCGGACGAATACACGCTGAAAAATCTGCATTTCACCTGCAACCGCGGCGAAACGACGGCGATTATCGGCGGCACGGGGAGCGGAAAATCGACGGTGGCTTCGCTGATGTTACGCTTTAACGAAGTGACGGACGGACGTATCACGATAAACGGCACGGATATCCGTGAGATGCCGCAACGGCAACTTCGCGCGCACTTGTCGTACGTACAGCAAAAGGCTTGGTTGTTTTCGGGCACGATCGCCGAAAACCTGCGCTACGGCAACGCCGACGCGACGGACGAAACGCTTTGGCATGCCCTCGAAGTTGCGCAAGCGAAAGATTTCGTGGAAGCGTTGCCCGATAAATTGAACGCTTTCGTCGCACAAGGCGGAACGAACTTTTCGGGCGGACAAAGACAGCGGCTGTCGATTGCGAGGGCTTTGGTGAAACGCCCCGATCTCTACGTATTCGACGATAGTTTTTCGGCGTTGGATTTCAAGACGGACGCCGCCCTGCGGAAAGCGTTGCGCCCCGAAACCGAAAACGCGGCTGTGGTCATTATCGCGCAACGTATCAGCACCATTCTGCACGCCGACAGAATTATCGTGTTAAGCGACGGCGAACCCGTCGGTACGGGCACGCACGAGGAGCTTATGGAAAACTGCCCCGTGTATAAAGAGATTTACGATTCGCAGACGAAGGAGGCGGAAAATGACGCGTGAAGAAGAAAAGAAAGCCTTGGACGAAGAAACGCCGCAAAACGCGCTGAAAACGGCAAAGCGGCTGTTCGGGCAATTGAAAAATCAACGCGCGCGCTTGTGCTTGGTCGGCGTTTGCATTCTCTTTTACGTCGTATTGACGGTCTATACCCCTTATTACAGCGCAAGCGTTATCGATCGGCTTTTGGCGACGATAAAGCAATGCCTTGCCGACGGAACGCGCTTTTCCATGCCGTGGGATTCCCTCGGCAAGGATATGCTTTCGCTGTGCGTCATGTACGCGCTGACGGGCATATTCTACTTCTTGCAAGGCTATTTGATGGCAAGCGTTGCGGAAAAGCTTATCCTCACGCTTCGCGAACAGATAAGCCGAAAACTCAATAAACTGCCCTTGCGCTATTTCGACGGCAATAAGCCGGGGGAGATTTTAAGCCGCGTGACCGCCGACCTCGACAAAGTTTCCGAAACGTTGCAAACGGGGCTGTTGAAATTCGTGACGGCAATCGGAACGCTCGGCGGCGCGCTCGCGTTCATGTTTTATTACAGTCCGCTTTTGACTTTGCTTTTTCTCGTATTCACCGCCGCTAGTCTGCTCATCACGAAAAGCATCTCTAAAAAGAATTTGGAAGCTTCGGCGGAGCGGCAGGAGGGCTTGGCATACCTCACGGGGATAGCGGAGGAATATTACACGGGGCGCGACGTCATTCGCGCGTACAACCGCGAGGCGGAGAGCGTGGAAACGATGAAAAATGCCGTGGAAGAACTGCGCGTTTCCACGCGAAGAGCCGACTTTTTGCAGAACAGCGTCAATCCGCTTATCCGTATGCTTTCTCGCATTTCGCAGGCGGTGATTATGTTGATTGCCTGTACGCGTATGCTTCGCGGCGAAATGTCGATCGGCGTGGTGCAGGCGTTCTTCCAATACATCAATATCGCGGCGGAACCGTTGACGGAAACTTCGTATATGATTAACTCGTTGCAGTCCGCGTTGGCTTCGGCGGAGCGCACTTTCGCCTTTATCGACGCCGAAGAGGAAATCGCGGAGACGACCGCCCCCGTCGAACTCGAAACCGTTCGGGGTGAAATCGCTTTTCAAAACGTCAGTTTCGGTTATACCGCCGATAAGCCGTTGATGAAAAACATCGATTTCACGGCGAAACCGGGGCAGAAGATTGCGATTGTCGGTTCGACGGGCGCGGGCAAAACGACGCTTATCAACCTTTTAATGCGTTTTTACGAAGTAAATAGCGGCGTAATTACGATAGACGGCGTGCCGACGACGGATTTGACGAGAAAGGCTTTGCGTGACAACTTCGGCATGGTGTTGCAAGATACTTGGTTGTTCAACGGAACGATCGCTGAAAACATTGCGTACGGAAAGCCCGACGCCACCATGGACGAAATCGTGGCGGCGGCAAAAGCGGCGAAGGCGGACTATTTTATTCGTACCGCGCCGAAAGGGTACGACACCGTGCTCGACAACGAGTCCGACTCTCTTTCCGTCGGGCAAAGACAACTGCTCACCATTGCGCGCGTTTTTCTTTGCGATCCGCCCGTCGTTATTTTGGACGAAGCCACTTCCAGCGTCGATATGCGTACGGAAATGGAGATAAGCCGCGCCATGAAGCGATTGATGAAAGGCAGGACGAGCTTCGTCATCGCTCATAGACTCTCCACGATACGCGATGCGGATACGATCTTGTTTATGGAAAACGGGGACATTACCGAGCAAGGCGATCATAAAACTTTGCTCGCGAAAAACGGCGCGTACGCCGCGCTGTATTACAGCCAATTTGCGTAAAATAAAAAAATCGGCAAAAAAATCGTTGATTTTGTTTACAATCCTTAAAAAGCGTTTATATATGTGTAATCTCGATTTTTTCGATAGGGAAAGCTTCTTCGCTATTGACAGGCGGGAAAAATATAACAAGAGGTGTTTTTATGAAATATGCATTAAGAGGTATCACGGCGGAAGAACTCAACTATTCGATGAATCGGATTAAAATGGATCAGAATACGAAGTTTGAAATTAAACCGCAATTTTCTCGTACGGTGCGCCGTATCAACGAGGACGACAAAGTTTGGTTCTTGTCTTTGGAAGTCAAGGTAGAGAGCACGGAGGACGCTCCGAAGCCGTTTAATTTGAAAGCGCGCCTCGTCGGCGTATTCGAAGCGGAAGATATCGCGGACGAACAGGATAGAAAGGATTTGGTCATCAACATGACGGAGATCGTATATCCCTATCTTCGCGCGGCTGTTTCCGCGTTGACGGCAAACGCGTTTATCAACCCGATGATGTTGCCCGTTATTCCTGCCGGAACGATGTTCCCCGAGGACAGAGGCGAAGGCAGCGAGCCGACTTTGCAGAATTAACGCTGATTTCGTGTGAACACGCCCGAATGCCGTTTGCGGCTTCGGGCGTTTTTCACGTTTTTCGTTTTTCATGAGTAAAAAACGACGAACATATAAAACGGGCATACCATGTATGCGTTTATTGCTCGTAATAGTGAAAACACGCCGTTGCAAGGAGGGAAGTAGCCGCAGAGATTTCTATGTTTCCCCTTTCGTCATAGGCGGAATCGCCTCGTCATTGCGAGGCGCGAATGCGCCGTGGCAATCTCCGCCGATAGGCGGAAAGCCGTCCACTCCGTCATTGCGAGGCACGAATGTGCCGCGGCAATCTCCGCCGATAGGCGGAAACGAGAGTGTGTCATTCGGGCTTGCCCCGTCGCTACGCTTCTTGCGATATGCGTACGGGAACGCGTCCCCCTGCGCTTCGGTTCGGACGGGCGAAGAAAAAAGTCTTCGGAAAGGTTGACAAACGGCTTTCGGCGTTGTATAATAAAAGACGGGAAAACGCCTTGACGACGGTGTGCGGCGTTTTCTTGAAAACATGCTCGGAAATCGGGCGAAAGGAGGAAACCGTGTACCCTTATGCGATTTTTTTCGGCTTTGGCTTATACGATCTGTTTTTCACCGCAGGTTTGCTGTCGGCGTTGATTTTAGGCGACCGCATGGGCGTGCGGCGCGGCTTCTCCCTGCCCCTTCAAAAAACGTTGCTTATCGCGGCGGTGCTCGGCGTGCTCGGCGGCGTGGGCGGCGCAGTGCTTATGCAGGCGTTTTACGACTTTTTACAAACGGGCGTTTTTAAGATAAATTTAACGACGGGCATGACTTTTTACGGCGGTTTGCTGTTCGGGGCAGGCGTGTTCATCGCCGTTTGGTTTTTGCTCGGCAAGCGGCTCTGCCGTTCGGACGAGCCGAAAACGCGTTTTCGCGACGTTGCCGATATTGCGGCTTGCGTTTTGCCGCTCGCGCACGGACTGGGGCGTATCGGTTGCTTCTTTGCCGGCTGTTGCCACGGGAAGCCGACGGAGGCGTGGTACGGCGTGCGTATGTACACGGAGAACGGTTGGCAACGGGTAGTGCCGACGCAGCTTTTCGAGGCGGTATTTTTGCTGTTGTTTTCGGCTGGGTTGTTTTGGCAATTTTATCGCGCGGCGAAAAAGCCGACGACGCGTTTTCCGCTGTTGCCCGTCTATTGCATGGCGTACGGCGTTTGGCGGTTTTTTATCGAATACGCGCGCGCGGACGATCGCGGCGCGACGATCGTTTCGTTTTTAACGCCGTCGCAACTTATTGCGGTGTTGCTTTTTATCGGCGGCGTTGCGTATATCGCGCTTTGGATTGCGAAGAAAAATAAAAGGAAGGCGGAATAAAATGGAAAGAGAAGAAGCTTTACGCGCGTTTCGCGCAGCGTTCGGCGCGGAAGCCGAAGATTTGTTTACGGCGGCAGGGCGTATCAACGTCATCGGCGAACACGTGGACTATTGCGGCGGAAAGGTGTTCCCTGCGGCGTTAAACCTCCGATGCAACGTCTACGGGCGGAAAACGGGCGGCAAAACGATACGCATGGCGTTCCGCGGCATAGACGGCGTGGTTACGCTGGAAACGGATAAATTGAACGACTATCGCGGCTTGAAGATCGGCAATTACCAAGCCGGCGTCGCCTATCTTTTGCAGGCGGAAGGAACGCCTATCGTCGGGTGTGATCTGTATTACGATTGCACCGTGCCGTTCGGGAGCGGACTTTCCTCTTCGGCGGCGATCGAGGTCGCGACGGCGGTGACTTTATGCGAATACGCGGGCGTGCCCTACGACAAAGTGCATTTGGCGCAACTTTCGCAACGCGCGGAAAACGAGTACGCCGGCGTGAATTGCGGCATTATGGATCAATTCGCTTCGGCGATGGGGAAAAAAGACCACGCCGTATTGCTCGATTGCGCTACGCTCGATTACGAGTACGTCCCTCTTCGGCTGGGTGAATATTGTATCGTCGTGGCGAACTGTAACAAGCCGCACAACCTCGCGGAAAGCAAGTATAACGTTCGTCGGCAAGAGGTGGAAACGGCGTTGCGGCAACTGCAAGCCGTGCTTCCCGTGCAACGGCTCGCGGAAGTCACCCCCGAACAATTTGCGGAAACGCGGTATTTGTTGTCGGGCGCGATCGCAAAGCGCGCGGAGCACGTCGTTATGGAATGTGCGCGCGTGCAACGCGCGGTGCAGGCGTTGAAGGCGGGCGATTTGGTCGAGCTGGGAAGCTTGTTAAACGAAAGCCATTACAGTTTGCGTGATTTGTACGAAGTGACGGGCAGGGAGCTGGATGCCCTCAGCGAGTTTGCGCGTACGGAAAGGGATTGCCTCGGTTCGCGCATGATCGGCGCAGGCTTCGGCGGTTGTACGATTTCCATTGTCAAGCGTTCTTCGGCGGAAGGATTTATCCGTCGCGTGGGAAAAGCCTATCACGACGTTATCGGCTATAAGGCGAGCTTTTACGAAACCTCTATCGAGGACGGCATAACCGTGGAAAAATTATGAAAACGAGGAATGACGCCGTTCGTCCGAAAATCGGACGAGCGGCGTTTTTATGTAGGGCAGGTATGCGATGAATGCATATTTTTGTTTTTTTAACGGCGAGATTTTTTTTATGCGACGGCTTGCGTTTTGAACAGGCGCACGGCAACTACCGTCATGTCGTCTTTGGCTGTGCCGCCGTAGGCGTGCAACGCGCGTTCTAACAGTCCGTCGGCGAGCTGTTGCGGATTTTTCGTCGAAATGCCGCGCAGGGCTTCGTAGAGATCGCTTGCCGAGCCGAACGCGTCGGAAACGCCGTCGCTGACGAACAGCAACACGTCGTTTTCGGCGAGCGTATATTCCGCCGTTTCGGGGTGCAGGGAATCGAGAATGCCGAGGGGCAGGGAATGGTTTTCGAGTACTTTTACGGTCGTTCCCGAAAGGATAAATCCGATGGGCGCGCCGATTTTGACGACGTCCGCCGCGCCGCTGTCCAAATCGACCACGGCAATGTCTACGCAGGCGAAAGTTTCCTCTTTATTGAAGGTAAGCAAGCGATTGATAGAGGACAACACCAAGGCAGGCGGCATTTTGGCGCGGTAGAAGCTTTCTAAAAGGCTGACCGTGCTTTCGGAAATTCGCTTGGCGTATTCGCCGCTCCCCATGCCGTCGGACAGCACCACCATAAACCGCCGCTCGTCGATTTTGATTACGGAATGTGCGTCGCCGCCTACCTGCTCCCCCGTTTTTACGACGGAGGCAACGCCGAACGCGGCGTCGTAGCAAGGCTTTTGCCGCAAAATACAGCAGAACTTATCTTGGCAGAGCGGCAAGCGTTCGGAGATCGTCATCGGAACGCCGAAAAGCGAAGAGGCGACGACGGCGATCCGTTTCACGTCGACTTTGCCGAAGGTGACGAGGGACAGCGTATAATTCCCTTCCTCGCCGTAAATCAACAGTTCCGTGCAAACAATGCCGACGGCGAGCAGGGCGTTGCTCAGCGCGCGTTCCTTGTCGGTGTACAGCCGCAAGGGCTCGCTCTGTTCCAAGGCGAGGTTTTTCAAAATCAAGCTTACGCCTTGCGCCTGCCCAGCCAACATGGCTCTGCCCGAAGCGGCGTTTTCCGCTTCCGTCATGTACTTTTTGTACTCCCCGATTTGCCGATTGACGGCGTACAGTACGCCGCTTTGGTCGGGGCAGCTTTTCGCGAGCCGCGTCGGCACGTCCAAAAGGCTGACTCTGCCCTTTTGACACCCCACGTCGATTAAAAGGTCCAGATCGGTTTGTCCGCCGCGTTCGGCGCATTGCTCCCGTTCGGGACAAAGCTTACAGCTTTCTTCGAGCACGCAGCCGCGCATATACTCTTTTGCGGAACGCTCGGCTTCGTCCGTGCCCAAAGCGGAAAATGCGGCTTCGATCTCCCGAAACACGGCGGAAAGCTCGAAAAGCTGTTCGCCTATGGCGGCGCGGTTGCGGTTGATTGCGATACGGGAAAGGTGGCGTTCTCGGTAATAATGTAGCTTGTTTTCCGCTTCGCGCAGGATGCCGACGGGCAGTACGGCAAAGATAAGGCACGGGAGCAACGCGGCGAGCAGAGCCGCTACGAGCCGAGCCGTCGGATAAAGATACAGCCCGTCCAAGTAGCCGAACGCGAAATACAGCGCGAGGAGCGCGCAAACGGTCGCTATTCGTCCCGAACGGATAAAGAGCGCGACGGCAACGCCGTATAGCAGCATACGCGTGGGGGCTTCGCCGACGCAAAACAGCGGCGGCAACGAAAGCACGAACGCGCAAAGGCAGGCTTCGGCGGTTTTCGTTAAGTACGCGTATAACAGCAAAACGAAAAATGCGATACCCATGTATGCGTTGAAGCCTAAAAACCGAAAAACGCCTGCACCGACGGCGACGAGCGTGATTACGATAAAAACGACTTCGTCGCTGCGCAGTCGGCAACGCAGAAATTTATGCAACAACGCTTTCATGGCGACGGTCGTCACGGCGGAAAACAGAAAAAGCAGAGCGGCGAGCACGGCTTTTTGGAGCAGCGACGGCAGTTTAACGGCGAACGGCAGAGTATACGGCGTAAACGGCGCAAGTCCGACGAACAGACCGAGCCCGACGGACAGAAAAAGCAAAGTAGGCGCGCCGCTTTTCACGAACGGGGTGGGCGGCAGGCGTTTTTGCAACAAAAAGGCGAGGAGTAGCAATGCCGCTTGTCCGAGGTAGAGCAAAAAGACGGAAAGGCTTTGCTCCGTCAAGGCGGAAAGGGCGTACACCCCTGCCGCGACGAAAGGCGATACGCCTGCCGAAGCGGCGGCGAACGCCAAAGGCAGAGCGAACGGCTCGGCATTGTTGCCGAGTTGCGTCAGGGAAAGACAGGCAAAGGCGAGCAGGAAAAATAAAAGAATGGTATCGGGGCGCGTTTTTTGTTTTATGAGCATAAAAAACCTCCGCAACGGATTTTCTGTTATTATACAAAGAAAAGCGTTGCGGAAATTGCCTATTTTTGCCGTTTGCGGACGGTTTATCGAGTATTTTCGGACGGGAAACCGAGGCTGATGAGAATGGCGCGATTCACGCGTAACATAGTGGCTTCCGGAAGCGCGCCGATGCGTTCTTTCAATCGCCGTTTGTCGAGGGTGCGGATCTGCTCCAAAAGAATAACGCTGTCTTTCGCCAAGCCGTAGGCGGAGGGCAATTCGATATGCGTGGGGAGCTTGGCTTTGTGGATTTTGCTGGTGACGGCGGCGGCGATGATCGTGGGCGAATACTTATTGCCGACGTCGTTTTGCACGACGAGGACGGGGCGAATCCCCCCTTGCTCGCTACCGACGACGGGGGAAAGATCGGCGTAATACAGCTCTCCGCGTTTTATGTTCATGGTACACCTCTTTTGAAAACCGAACGCACTCCTTCACTTTTAGTATATGTAAAAGCGTGCGCGAACGGTTCGGATTTCTGCCAAGAGTATTCCCCTCGCCAACGCGATATATACCCGTTTTTTTTGTTTTTTTCTATAAAGCGACGAACGCGCCGTCCCTCCCCCTTTTTTTGTTCGTTATTGTAAGGTACGCTCTCACCCGTCATTGCGAAGCGTGAAAACGCGCTCGCCCGTCATTGCGAGGAGCGAAGCGACGAAGCAATCTCGTGGCAAGTCAACGGCTTGCCGCGGAACGCAAGCTCGGAATGCCAGCTCTCGTTTCCGCTTTCGTCCGTCATTGCGAGGAGCGAAGCGACGAAGCAATCTCGCGGCGCGCCAACGGCTTGCCGCGGAACGCAAACTCGGAATATCCACTCTCGTTTCCGCCTGTCGGCGAGATTGTCGCAGTCGTGCGTAGCGCACTCCTTCGCAATGACGGGGCGTTGCAGGCTTGCGTTTCAACGCCGTCGGGGGTTCTCCGCGGCGACTTCGACGGCGGAATTTGCTTTATAATTCGCGTATTTATGACTTTCGGCGCGAAAAACAGGCTTGTTTTCGACAAAATTTCATTTATTTTTCGCAACGCCTCTTGACATTGTCGCGCATATACTATATAATATAGAAAAGGCGGCGTAAAAAAACTTCCGCCTTGTCAAAAGGAGGATTATCGTGAATAAAAAAATCATCACCGCCCTCTCTGCCGTACTTTTGGGGACGATTACGCTTTCCGCGGTCGGTTGCGCTTCTAAAAATACCGATGGCATTACGCCCGACTATCAGGGCGAACGCACGACCGTTATACGCTCGCTCGGCGATACGCTTTCGTTTGCTTCCGATATCGACGATTTCGGGCTGACCGTAGCGAAGAAAAGCATTATCGGCAACGGTATGCCTACGGATCATTACGTACTTTTCGACGTTGCGAGAGGTAGCGTCGTGGCGAACTCGGAAACCGACCTCGCGATACAAAAGTTGGACGACGGCTTGTATTATACCGTAGCGGAAACAAACGGCGAAGACTACTACACTTTGTATTATGCAGGCGGAACAACCGATTCCTTGCGCGGCAGTATCGAAGACGGGTGCTTCCGTCAAGCCGACACCAATATTCGTTACTATATGAACGTGAAGGGCGAATACACCGAGGAAAAAGACGTGCATACGCCTGTGTTGACGTATAACAGCGGCAGGCAAATCGGAAATTATTATTACGACGGCGAATATTTATTCGACGAGGACGGAAAGTACGTGCACACCCTTAATTGGGAATACGATTTCGAACTTCAAGAGAGCGAACGAATGAATGCCGCTTGGGCGATCGGCGACGCGCTGTATTTGCAAACGTATTATACACTTCCCGACGACGCCGCGAAATTCGACTTGTATTACAACGGGACGAAATGCAATATTTGCACGTACAGCTATAATATGCGCGAGGATAAGGTGAAAAAGCTGGACACCTTCCGTTACTATGTGGAAAATTATCACGGCACGGTGAACGATTCCGCGTTGCTTACCGTGCGCAAAATCGAAAATACGCGCATGGGTATGCCGCAGTTGCAAGCTTTCAACGAAAAAGGCAAACTCAGCGTGGATATACAAAGTATCGCGCCGGACGCAACGAGCGTGGAATTGCATAACGGGTATGCCGTGTTCCAAACGGAAACGGGGCACAGCTACGTGTATCAAGGCAAGAAACTGTTGCACGAACACGATATCGACGGCTTGACCTATTGCAACAACGTTGCATATTGTCGCGTGGGGAACAAGTTGTACTTGTACAATTTGAAGGGGGAGCAATTGGCTGACTGCGTAAATGCGGAAACGCCGATAGAAACGGCGAACGGCGGATTGTTTATCCAAACCGAAAAAGCCGTATACCTTTGGGATACGGTGGAGGCGGAACAGATTGCGGCGGACGCCACCGAAGCGATTTCGACGGTCGTTCGGGAATATAATCAACCGTTTATTGCCGTGCGCGAGACGGAAACGGGATCGAAGAAGCTTCTTTTCCTCGTCGGGGAGAAAGATAACGTGCCGCAAGCCGTGGAAAATCTTGAAAGTGTTACGATCGTTTCCGAGGGATATAACGAAAAGGACGGCAAAGCGTACGCTATCATAAAAACGAGCAAGGACGGCGAAGTTTCGTATTCTTCGATTTATACCACTTTCCAATACGAGAAATAAGCGCGAAGCGTATAGAAATTTTTAACGGCGGCACGAATGTGCCGCCGTCGATTTCTTTATTTCATCGCGTACATGGTGTGGATGTTTTTGCTTTTGTCCGTCATTGCAAGGCGCGAAAACGCCCTCGTTCGTCGTTGTAAGGCACTCCTTCGCCCGTCGTTGCGAGGCACGAATGTGCCCCTCGTTCGTCGTTGTAAGGCACTCCTTCGCCCGTCATTGCGAGGCGCGAATGTGCCGTGGCAATCTCCGCCGATAGGCGGAAACGGGAGCATGTTATTCTTGCTTGCATTCCGCGGCGAGCCTTACGGCTTGCCGTGAGATTGCTTCGTCGCTTTGCTCCTCGCAATGACGGACGGGGGCGTTCGCTTCTTTGCAATGACGGACGGGGGGATCGGAAACGAGAGTATGTTATTCGTGCTTCGCGTTATATTATAAAGAAAAACCTTCGACGAAGTTCGTCGAAGGTGATTTTTTCTTTTGTTTCGATTAAAGCTCTGCGAAGTACTTAATCGTTCTAACCATCTGGCTGGTGTAGGAGTTCTCGTTGTCGTACCAAGAAACGACTTTAACGAGCGTCG
>CAYWML010000035.1:0-16237 GCA_964459515.1 uncultured Clostridia bacterium
TTGGCGTATTCTCCCCGTAAGCAGGGCGCAGGCGTTGCGAAATTGGAAAATATCATGGAAACGCGCGCGTTCCTTTGGACGGAGCAGGAGGAAAATCTGCGCCCGAAACTCGAACTCGGCGACGACCCGAACAGAACGGGCGAATACGAAATGACGTTTAAGCTGACGAACTTCGGCGACAGTGCGTTGACGTTCTCGACGAACCAACTCGTCATGACGGAAACGCTGACCAAAACGCAAACGGGCTTGTTCCAGACGGTTGCGGAGCAGGCGTATATGTTGAACGACAGCGTCACTGCGTGGAGCGTAAACGGCAGTGCGCTCAACGGGGGCAATATTACCGTCGCGGCGAACGAAACGGCGGAAATTTCCGTAACCTTGAAGATTTCCGACGAAGCGAAAGCGTATATCGACGAAAGCTTTGAAAACGGCATGTACGTCGAAGGTTTCTTGCAATTGCAATCGACTTCGACGGCGCAGTGCGATTTGAACATTCCTTTCCTTGCTTTCTACGGAAATTGGGAAGACGCGCCCATGTTGGACTATTCCGCTTTCGAGATTGCGAAAGAGGCACAAGACGCTTCCGTAAAGGAAGAAGATAAAATTCAGGCGAGCACTTGGGCTACGCAACCGTATACAAGTTATTATAACGAAGAATACATTCTTCCGATGGGCGGATATTGTTACGTGTTGGGCGACGACGATGAGCCCGTATACGACGACGAAGAAAAGTGCGCCGTTTCTCGCTATAACGTTTACTACGGCGAAGATAAGGCGGGCAATTACATGTCGTCCACTTCGATTAAAGCGGTGTACGCGGGGTTGATGCGTAACGCGCGTATCGTTAAATACAAGATGTACAATTTGCAAACGGGCGAGTTGGTGTACGAGGACAAAGACTATCGCGTGGCGAAATCGTATGCAGGCGGCGGATCGGCTGTGCCCGCTTATGTCGAGTTGGAGCTTAGCCCCGAGGAGTTGGGGCTTGCGGCGAACGGCATGTATCGTATGGATTTAGAGTTCTATATGACCGATCCCGATTTGTTGGAAACACCGATTACGGCAAGCGAGGACAACACGTTCTCCTTCTCGTTCACCGTGGACTACGACGCGCCTATTTTGGAGGACGTACGCGTTCGCTATTACAACTATAAAGAGGACAACAAGGACAAACAGCGTATTTACCTCGATTTGGACGTATTCGATAACCATTACGCACAGGCTATTATGCTTTGCTATCCTACGACGAACGACGACGGCGACATCGTGTTGCAACTTGCGACCGAGCATGCCGTGCCCGTTCGCGACGGAAACAAGAACGGCACGACGACCGTTTCTATCGAAATCACCGATATTTACGAAAAGTACGGTTCGCAACTCTACGTGCAACTGGACGATTATGCGCTGAACAATTGCATTTATCAAATCGATATCAACAATGCGAACGCAGGCGTTTTGCCCGAGGGCAACGAGTTCGATTTTGCGGACGGCGAAAGCGATTTGACGTTGGATATCTACGAAACGCATAAAGTTTCGCTGGTATACGGCGCTTCGTATACGGGAAGCGCGGATCTTTCCAATTTCCAGTGGTTGTCGAAAAATCCTTCGATTGCCGACGTGAAGAACGGGGAAATCGTTGGTTTGGGCGCAGGTACGACGGAAATTCTCGTCAGCAACAGGAAGGGCGTGACGAAAACTTTGCGCGTGACGGTTACGGAACAAGAGAAAGCTTTGCCCAGCGTGCCGAACATTTCTTTCGGGTTGATCAAAACGAGTTCGGACGCCGTGCAAAAGGCGACGGGGACGGTTTCCGTTTCCGCCGGAAAGACGTATACTTTGGAAGTGGAGACCGATCCTTGGTACTACCCCGAAAATCTTATCCGTTTTAATTGGAAGAGCATGAACGAGGCGGTGGCTACGGTGGATCAATCGGGCAACGTCAGCACTTTGAAGAAAGGCTCTGCCCCCATCACGGCAACGATGGAAAAATGGACCGGAAGCGAGTGGAAGAATACGGGCTATGCGGCGACGGTGACATTGAAAGTGGCAAACGAGTTTACCGTCAGCGGCTATACGCTTACCGAATATAACGGTACGGGAGGCGACGTGGTAATCCCCACCGACCTCAACATAATGTATATCGGCAACGGGGCGTTTAAGAATAATACGAATATTACTTCAATCGTCATTCCCTCTTCGGTAATGGAAATCAAAGACGAAGCGTTTTTGAATTGCAGTGCGCTCGAAGAAGTGTATTTCGTTTCCAAAGAAAAACAGGCGATTGCCGACGCGGACGTTTCGATGATTTACGACCGAGTGTTCGCGAATTGTACGAAACTCAGAAAAGTGGATTTCAGCAACGTTAAAACGGTTACGATCGGTCGTAATTGTTTTGCGGGAGATACGGCTCTTCAAGAAGTCGTGGATATGCCCAGCATCGGTACAATGCACAATTATGCGTTTTACGGTTGCACTTCCTTGCGTTCGGCGGATTTGACCGGATTGCACATGAGCGGCAGTTCCGTATTCGAAGATTGCACGTCGCTTGCCAAGATTACGACGGGTAAATTCACGGCGATCGGCACGAACATGTTTAAGAATTGTACCGCGCTTCGCAACAAGCTTACGCTGTATACGCCGAAAATCGGCGACGGTGCGTTCTACGGGTGCGTAAACCTTTCCGGCGTGGAGTTGCAATCGCCCGAGGGAGAAACTTTGGCGTTCTCTATCGGCAAAGAAGCTTTCTTCGAGTGCGGTAAGAATTTGAAAAGCGGTAAATTCTCGTTTACGTTCGGCGACGAAAATATTCTTTCGATCGGGGAACGCGCTTTTGCAAGCTCCGCTTTGACGACGCTTGCGCCTCTGAACGGCTTGCAATCGCTCGGCGCGAACGCTTTTGCGAATACGAAATTGACGACGGTGCAGATCGGCGAGAAAACCGATTGGGAGAGCTTGCAGGTGCTCGGCGTGCCTTTCGTGGGGCTGACGGTGACGATAGCCGACGGCAGTACGCGTTATACGGAAGAAAACGGCATTATTTATAACGCCGATAAAACCAAAGTGTTGCACGTGAACCCCTCGGTGACGGGCGAAGTGCAATTGCCGACTACGATTACGGAAATCGGCGCGTACGCGTTCGCTTCGAGCAACGCAACCAAGGTGAAGGCTTCGGCGAATTTGAAGAAAATCGGCGACGGTGCGTTCTGTAATTCCGAAATCGTCGCGATCGATTGGAACGGCGCGGCCTTGACGGAAATTCCGCAAAACGCGTTTAACGGTGCGCGCTTGACGCAGGTAGCGTTGCCCGATACGGTCACGAAAATCGGCGCGTACGCTTTTGCGAATTCTGCGCTCAGCGGTTTTACGGCGAACGGTGTAACGGAAATCGGCGACGGCGCGTTTGAAAGCTGCGTTGCGTTGCAGACGATCTCCCTGCCCGAAACGTTGCAGACCATGGGTGACGGCGTGTTTGCGAAGTGTTCCGCTTTGAAGACTGTGAATATTCCTTCGTTGACGAAGCTTGGTATGAGCACGTTCAGCGGCGCGACGGCATTGGAAAGCGTGACGTTCGGCGAAAACGTTTCCACGACGGGCGTTATGACGTTTGCGAATTCTCCCGTGCGCGAGGTCGTGCTCGGCGGCGCGGTGGAAAGCGTCGGCATAGGCGCGTTCTACAATGCGGAAGCGTTGACGACGATTGCTCTTCCCGACGGTGTACACACCGTGGAAATGATGGCGTTCGCAGGAACTTCGGCTTTGCAGACGGTTGTCGGTATCGAACGCGTGCAAACTTTTGAAGAATATGCGTTCTATAACAGCGGTATTACCGAATTGAATTTGACGGAAGCCGTGACAATCGGCGATTACGCGTTTGCGGCGCAAAAGGCAAACGGCGAAGCGGCGTATACGGTCGTGGCAATTCCGAATGCGAAAACGATCGGCGATTTCGCTTTCTTGAACGGTATGGAGGAAAGTGTCGTAATCGGCAGCAACGTGCGGCATATCGGCAGCGGCGCGTTCGCAAGTTCCTCTTGCCTTAAAGCGTTTACGGTGGATGGCAATAGCGGTTACTTTGTCGAGGATGGCGTGCTGTATCGTTACGTTGACGAGGCGAAGAGCGAATACGCGGCTGTGGCGTATCCTGCGGCTTATGCAAGAGTGGACGGCGATACGACGATCGCGCTTAAAGAAGGCACGGTGTACGTGGAGGCGTTCGCGTTCCACGGCTTGAATGCAGGCTCGTTGAAGAAAGCGGTGCTTCCGTACAGCCTTGCTTCGATCGGCGACGGCGCGTTCTACGAAAGCGGTATTTACGAGTATACGTTTGAAAGCATTCAAGCACCGAGACTGGAAACGAGCTATCGTAGCGAAGTGGAAAACGCGGTTTTGAATTTGGAGACCAACACGCCGTACAGAGGCTATTATTACACCAATTTCGAGACGTATATTTTCAACTTTACCGATTATATTCGGGAAGAAAACAAGCTTATCATGAATTATCCTGTCAACGGCGTGGGATATGACAATTATATCTATTGCTTGTATTTCGGTACGCGTAACGTAACGGAGATTTTGCCGGAAGACGAAACGCGCGAATGTATCGATTTGATCCAAAACGTGTTGCCGAGCGCAGCCGAGGTGGAGACTTGGACGCAACTTGCCGTGACGGATGAAAATAAGGCAATGGTCATGAGCGTATCCGATAACGTTAAGGCGGCGCGGCAATACTATAACAACGCCATGAAGAAGGACGGGCAACAACAGTTCATCTCGGATGAACTTGCAGAAAAACTGACGGCGGTGGAAAAAGCGTTGCGTACGGTAAAAGCGCGTTTCGGCATCGTCAGCAAGATCAGCAGCGTTTCGGCGGCGGAAAGCTCTACGCATAAGACGGAATATACCGTAGGCGAAACGTTCGATATGACGGGATTGGTCGTGGAAATCGTATACGACGATTATTCGACGGAAATCGCAGACGCGTCGCAGCTTACGCTCGTAACGGGCGCGCTCGGAAAATACGATCGTTACGTAGTCGTCCGCTACAATGCGACGGACGTCAACGGTAATGCCGTCGAAGAAGAAGTGCGTATCATGGTTACGATTAAGGATGCTTCCTCTAACAGCGGCGATGTTACTTCGTCCGATTCTTCCGTTGTTGATAATTCCGAAAACGAAAAGGGCAACAAAACGATTTTGATTATCGGCGGTTGCGTATTGGGTGCGGCTGTCCTCGGAATCCTCGTTGCCGTAGCGATTAAGTCTGCTACAAAGTCCAAAGCGCAGAGAGCGGAAAAGGCGGCAAAAAAGGCAGAGAAAGCGGCGCAGGAAAGCTTCTTGAAAGTTTGGGGTAATTACGATCCCGCCGTAAGGGCTGACGTAGTTATTCAAACGAACGAACCGTTGACGCCTGATCAAGCGGCTTCGCTTTGCGACGTGCAAGGCGTTGTGCAAGGCGAATTGCGGAAATCGGACGGAAACGTTTCGGCGGAAGCGGAGAGGGCTAAAATCAATATTACGCTCGTCACGCAAGAACAAAAGATACAAAACGATAAAAAAGAGAATAAATAAAAGGCAGGAGCTTATTATGAAAAAAGAAAAAAAGAGCAAAAAAGCAGAAAAGAATGCGCCCGTTGCGGCGGCGAATGTAGCGGAAACACCGCGCGAATATGAAGTAAACTGCCCCGGTTGCGGCGCGTGCTTGAAAGTAAAAGCGGACAACATGGTGTACCAGTGCCCCGTTTGCAATAAGTTGCTTCGCATTCACGAAAAAGAAAAGCTCGTGAAAGACGTCAGCCGCGAAAAAATGGCGGAAGCGTATATTTGCGTAAACAAGGGCGCGAACAAATAACTTTGCTCTTTTGCGGATAGGCGAGGAGGCGTGAAAACACGCCTGTCGCCGAGAAAATTTCCGCGATGAAGGTCGTAAAGAAAAACAGGCGTGCATAGCCTATACGTTGCACGTCAGTTTTCTTTTTTATAAAAACGGATGTCTTCTTAAAAAAGTAAATACGCCGTTGTTTGAGAAAAGACAACGGCGCGAAGAAAGGAAGGGCGTTCGATGTTGGCGAAATAATTTACGGCGGCGCGTTTGCGCCGCCGTTTTCGGGCTTTATATACGCGGCGGACGGACGCATTCGCCGTTAGTCGCGCTTTGGAAAATTACGAAAAAGCCGTCGTCGTTATACGGAGAAATCGGCACGAAGACGCATACGTTTTTAATCTCTTCAGGCGGCGTGTTTTTTTCTTCGGCGGCGAGGGCGTAGCATATGTAGCGAACGCATCCGTCTTCGCGAAGTACGCCGACTAAATATTGCGGCGATTTCGAACTTCCTCGTACGCGCACCCATTCGCTGCAAGAGAACGCTCCGTCCAACGTTTTGTCGCGCGGATATTTTTTGAATAGCCCGTCCAATTCTTGCTTGACGGATCGGTAATAGCCGTCGGGATCGGTTTTAATCGGGCGGAGTAGCTGCGCAGCATTGTCATTTTGCGCAACGTCAAGCCCCGTTTTCTCTCGCGGCTCTTGATTTGCGCTTTCAGGGAGTGCATTGTCGCCAGCTTTTGAAAGCAGCTTGCGTTCATTTTCTTTCTCCTCGTAATAATTTTTTGTCGCAACCGTTTCGTCGTCGTATACTTCGTTTTTCGGCAAGACAGAGGGCTTATTTTTCTTTTTCTCTTCGGGGAGCGGTTCGGGCGGCGTTTCGGCGGCGAGAGGCGTTTGCGGAGGCGTATCCGAAAACGCGTTTTGGGGGGTGGAACGTTGTGTTCCGCTCGGTGCGAATTCCGCTTCGGTTTTTTCAGACTTTCGCGGAAATACGGGGGGCAGGGCTGCGTTGAGTATGGATTTCCAATCGTAGCTTTTATTGCCGTTTATCCCGTAGGCGATAGGCACGACGTCATTTTTTACGTAGCAAATTATGCCGCAAAAGCCGCCGGAAAGGTCTAAATCGGATAGAATGTTGAATAGGCTTTTTCCGCGTAAAGAAAGCATTTCCGTTTTTCCGTTTCCGTCGGAAAGTAGGCAATAGTATTCTCCCGTGACGAGCGGCGCGAAGTTGATAATCGATACTTCGACTGCGAGATTTTTTCCGTATTGCTCTATTTTGATAAGACCTGATAAAGATTTTCCGTCTCCCGAAAAGCCCTGCCGTATTTGCCGCAGGATACACATTTTCTTGATATAATTCATAACGGCTGCTCCGAAAATATAATGTATGGATAGTATAATAGATTTTGCGTGAAAAAACGCGTCGCATTCGGGGCGGTTTTGGACTGTTTTGTCGAAAAAGTCCGTTTATATTTACGTAAAAACACGGATTTTTTGAAAAAAACCGAAAAATGTATTGACCGCGGCGTGTTTTTCGCGTATAATAGAAGCATGAATACTTCGGCAAAAAAAATCGCGATATGGATTTTGCGTATTTTCCTGACGGTTTCTTGCGTCGGCTTGATTTGCTTTATATTTTCCAACTCCATGGAAAAGGCAAGCGATTCGGCGGCGCGTAGCGGCGACGTGGTGGAAATGGTGCAAGAGGTCGTTTCGTATGTCGCGCCGAATTCTCCGATCGCAACGGCTACGGGCGCGGAATACGACAAGCTACACCACGTCATTCGGAAATTGGCGCATTTTTCGGAGTTCGCGTTATTGGGCACATTGTTGATTTGGTGCTATTTTTCGTATACTCTGCGAAAAAAACTGCTGTTTATTCCTTGCGCCGTAATGTTGCTCGTTCCGACCGCGGACGAGTGTTTGCAACTGTTCTTCGAAGGGAGAGGCGCAGCCGTGACGGACGTGTGCATCGACGTGGCAGGTTGCGTTTTCGGCGGCGCGTGCGCTTTACTCGTCGTAGGGCTTACGCTGTACATATTGCATAAGAAAAAAGAAAAACGCGCGCGCACGGAAGCGAGCGCAGAGAAAGGAGAAGCATAGAGGTTATGGCAAACGAAAGCTTGGAAATTGCTTTGATAAAGTACAACAAAAAGACGTGGTGCAAAAGTTGCCTGCTGGGATTTTTTATCGGACTTGCGGTGATTGTTCCCGGTATCAGCGGCTCTACGGTGGCGATTATTTTTAAGCTGTACGATCAATTTTTGTATGCCGTGGGAAATCTTTTGCGAAAATTCAAGCGTTGCTTTTTGTTCCTGTTGCCGATCGGTATCGGTATGGTGATTGGAATTTTGCTCGGTTTCGTTACGGTGAAACAACTATTGAATATTTTGCCGTTTGCGGTGGTGTGCCTGTTTGCAGGGTTGATGACGGGTTCTTTCCCTGCCGTGAAAGACGAGCTGAAAGGCGCGGAGCGCAACGCAAAGCGCATTGCCTTGTTTTCGGTCGGCGTGTTGTTCCCCGTCGCGCTCGGTTGTCTGTCCGCCGTTTTGACGGTACGCGGTTCGGGCGGAACGAGTTTTACGCAACAAGTGTATTGGTGGCAAATTGCGTTAGGCGTTGTTTTCGGGTTTGTCGTCGGCGTTACGCAGGTCGTTCCGGGACTTAGTGCGAGTGCGTTTTTGATGGCAGTCGGTTGGTTTGGCGGTTTAATGGACAGCGTCGATCCTGCGGTTTGGGGAGCTAATCCGAAAATTTTCATCTTGTATGCGGCGCTGGGCATCGGTTTCCTTCTGGGAATTTTCGTCTTTTCTAAGCTGTTGACGTATTTGTTCGGAAAAGCGCGCCATACCGCTTATTCGGCTATCGTCGGGCTTTCGCTTGGTTCTATCCTTTCCATGTTCTGCAACGGGGATATCATCGAAGTGTATTGCGGCTGGGCGAACGGCGGTGCGTTTGCGCTGGACGTCGTTTTGGGAATATGCTTATTTGCGGCAGGCGTTGTCGGCGCGTATCTCTTGGTGCGGTATCAGCGCAAAAAAGACGCGGAAGCGGCAACGGAAACCGTAGCGGGGAATAACGAATAAAACGAAAAACGAAGCGTACAGGTATGCGTTGAATGCCCGTGCGCTTTTTTTGTGAGGGGAAAATAAATGCGGCTTTGGGAAAGAATAAAGGAAAGTATATTTGCCTACGACGCGTCGCGCGGTTATACTTGCGATGTTTGCGGCGCAGAAGTGTTTCGTTATCCCGAAGAACGGCTTTGCGCGGCTTGCGTAAGCGCGCTCGGCGACGACGGCGGACGCACTTGCGAAAAATGCGGCAGGCATACGGCGGCGGCAGGCATTTGCCAAACTTGCAAACGAACGTTGCCGAAATTTCAAAAAGGATTTTCTCCGCTCGTTTATCGCGGCGCGGCTGCTTCTGCCGTCAATAGGATGAAAAACGGTACGCCGCGCTTGGCGTTGTGGCTCGGGGAAAACGCGGCGGAATATTTCGTCGCGCATTGTGCGAAGATTGCGGATTTTCAAGGCGAAGGAACGGAAACGCTGTTGGTGATCCCCGTGCCGTTGACGGCGGCGAAACGGCGCTTGCGCGGTTATAATCAAGCGGAATTATTGGCAAGGAGCATTTGCGCGCGATTGAAAAAACTCGGCGTGCGCGCAGAGTTGCGCACGGATATTTTGGAACGAAAACGGGATACGGCGGAACAAAAGCATTTGGGTTTTGCGGCGCGACGGGATACGGCAATGGCGGTGTATCACGTGCATAAACGCGTTCCTTGTCGCGATCGCACGGTGCTTTTGGTGGACGATATCATGACGACGGGCGCAACGGGAAGCGCGTGTTCGGCGCGACTTTACGGAGCAGGTGCGCGCGAAGTATTCTTTTTAAGCGCGACGGCTTTACCGGAGCGCAAAGAATAGCGGTTTCGTCGTTGGCTTTCCCGTTGTTAAAGTTGTCGTGCAATACCCTTTCTGACATTAAAGTAACGGTTCTGCCGTATTCACAAAAAATAGGCTGTCCGCAAATTATGAAAATTTGCGGACAGCCCTTTTAATTTTTTGTCAGACCTAATATGTAATTGGCGTCAAGGTCTAATTCTTTGCATAGTTTTGCAAACGTATCCAATTTCGGCAATTTTTTCGTCGTGCGGTATTGCGTTACCATTTCCGGGGAAATCCCGATCCGTTTTGCGATTTCGACCGTCGTCATTCCGCAATTTTTTAATTCTTCACTCAATCTTTCTTTTATAATCGTATTTTCCATAAAAATATTATATAACTATTGGTTAGAAAATTGCTTGACACTAACCAACAGTTAGTGTATAATAAGATTATAGCACAAAGGAGGTGGGCGTATGAAAAAACGTCTATGGAGAATTTTTTTGGTTGTTTGTTTCGGCTTTTGCTTGCTCGCGGCGGTCGGTTGCGGCGGCGGTGACGACGTCGGGCAAACGAGTGCGTCGGAATCTTCGGAAAACCCGTTGATAAAAGACGGATATACGCTGAACGAAACGGAAGAATATTATGAGAAATTCGATGGAGACAGCAATACCGTTTTTGTCAATTTCACGAAAAGCGAAGCGTATCTAAGCACTTCTTACAGTGTGACGAGCGATATGGAGTGCGTTGTTTTCGAGGGGAAAAAGGGAACGGAATATTATAATTTCCAGATAAAAATCGCCAAGCGCGAATCTCCCGTCACCGTCCAACTGAAAAATTTTTCCTATACGGCAAATCGAGAAAAAATTGCTTTGGACGCCTCGGCGGTGTCGGACGAATACGAAGTGAGCCTGATTGCCGTCGGGACGTGCAAAATCGTCGGCGGAAAATCGAATGCGGCGAATAACGGAGCGAGCTATTCCCGTTCCGAAACGGCAGACTATGCAAGGGACGGAGACGCGGGCGCGGATGCCAAAGACGGCGAAAATGCCGTTAAGGCAAAGAACTTATGCTTGGTCGTTCGAGAAAATGCTGAATTTACTTTGCAGGGCGGCGACGGCGGCAAAGGCGGCAGCGGCGGCAACGGAGAAGGCTCGTGCGGAAGCGGGCAAGCGCTGGCAGGCAGGGGCGGCAAGGGCGGCAACGGCGGAAACGGCGGCAATGCAATCACCATCGAAACGTCGCTGACGATTGTCAACGACGGCGAATTAAGCTTGTACGGTGGCAAAGGCGGTGACGGCGGCAACGGCGGCAGCGGCGGTCACGGCGTACAGAAATATGAAACGGATCAGCCCGATCATGGCAATAACGGCGGCAACGGCGGCGACGGCGGCAAAGGCGGTGCGGCGATTTGTTCCAAAGGGGAAATACTGTTGCTTTCGGAAGAGGGCGAATACCCGATTTGTGTCGGCGGCGACGGCGGCAAAGGAGGCAAGGGCGGCGACGGCGGCAACGGCGCAAAAGGGTGGCATTTCGGCACTATGTATAGCGATCCCGGCAGGGGCGGCTATGGCGGCGATGGCGGTGCCGGCGGTCGTGCGCTGGAGACGACGACGGACCTGGCGGAAACGTTCGGGGAAAACGGCAAAGGCGGTCAAGGCGGCAAAGGCGGCAACGGCGGAAGCAACGGCGAGGATTCCGCGGGAGGCGGCGCAAGCGGTGTTGACGGCAAAACATGGTCGGAAACAGCGGAAACAACGGAGTAAACAACGGAGATTATTCCGTGGTGGCGCAAACGGTGTTGATGACATAACTATACAAGGAGAAAAGAGATTATGAGGGATTTTTTTAAGAGTACATTTTTTAAGTGGGCGTTAATAATTTTGGCGGCAGTTTGCATTATTGTAGGTGGTATCGTAGGTATAAAAAAATTAAGAGAAAAAAACGGCTTAGTGGACGGGATTGACTACGATTTAATAACCGAAGAAGTTTCAGCGGAGGATTATGAGGCGTTGGTTGCGTATGATTCTCGATTGGCGACCGAGGAGAAAAATAAAATTGCTTATTATTATGCAAGCGATGCGTCGAATTGGAATTTTGTTAAGAAACTTAAAATTGCTACAATTCCGTCGGAAATCAATGGTATTCCAGTGAAAAGCGCCTATTGGGGTGACCAAAATGCCGAGAAGTTGGTTGTGGCAGAAGGGATAGAAAGTATTAAGTTTTCATCTACTCAAACATTGACGGAAATCGATATTCCCGACAGCGTAGCAAATTTGGCAGGCTTAACATATACGGGCGTACAATTTGAATTGGAAAACGGCATTTACTATTATAAAAATTGGGCAATTTATACGGACGGTGTTTTATCGGGAACGATAGAAGTGCGCGAAGGTACGGTCGGCATCGGTTCGGCTTGTTTTTGGGACTCTACGGCAGACAACGTGGAGTTGCCGGATTCCTTGCAATATATCAGCGATTGTGCCTTTTGGAATATGCGGAATTTGACGGAAATCGATTTGAAAAATACGCGTTATGTCGGTTGGAGTAGCTTTGCGAATTGCACAAATCTTACACAGGTTTCGCATGAAGGAAAAATCGAAAAAATCGGCGAGTGCGCTTTTTTGAATTCCGGTATTCAGTCTTTGGATTTGTCGATGTGCTCTCTAAACAACTTTTGTGCATATAGTTTTATTCGAGGGGGTAGCTACCAAAGATATGACAAAGATTCGGGACATTGGAGTTACAGCAACACCTCCAATTCTTCAGTTGGGGATTACGGATATTTCGGGAAAAACGCATTCCGCAACAGCGCATTGCAAAATATTACGCTTCCCGAAGGTTTGACGAAAATTCCCGAATACTGTTTCGACAACAGCAAATTGACCGAACTTTCCGTCCCTGCGACGTTAAAGAACATTCAAAACAGAGCATTCGGATATTGCGAACAGTTGACAAAAGTCGTATTTGAAGGCGAAAATTCCACATTGCATTTGGGTGAAAGTGCATTCCAAAGTTGTTTGCAGTTGAAATCGGTGAAGTTTGAGGGCGCAAACATGACTTTTGATAACGCCGTATTCCAATGGTGTCAAGGATTGTCGGATGTATGTCTTCCCGAAAATTTAACGTATATTCCTTCATCTGCTTTCAACGGTTGTATTGCACTTCGCTCCCTCGAAATTCCCGAAAAAGTAACGACAATCGGCGAATCGGCGTTTATGGATTGCACTGCTTTGGAGATAATCGACTCACCCGAAGATGCGTACACGAGCGACGAAAACGAGTCGTCTGAAGATTTGCGTACTACCGACAAAAACGCGTTGCCTAAAAATTTGCGCACAATCGACAAAAACGCGTTTGCAAATTGCACCGCTTTGACGACGATAACACTTCCGAACGGCTTGAAGACGCTGGGCGAAACTGCGTTTACCAAGTGCACCGCTTTGGCGAGTATCGTTTTGCCCGACAGCGTGAATACGCTTGGCGACGGTTGCTTTAAGGATTGTACGGCTCTTCTCGAAGTGAAATTGGGGAGCGGCATCCAAACGTTGCCGACGGAATGTTTCAGCGGCACGAATTTGAACCGCTTTACCGTCGAAAAAACCGTAAAGACGATTTGCCCGAACGCATTAAATTCCAACAACATGAATTTTTCGATGGAATTTTCGAACCCGCAAAATTGGATTCTTGTAGAGAGTGCGGAAGCGCAAACGGGGAATAAACTTTCCGCGGCGGAACTCGGCGAACCGCAAAAAGCCGTCGAATTGTATAGAAAACATTGCGGAAAATATTGGAAGAAAGCCGCATAAAGAATTAGAGAAAATGTAAGGAGCGAGCGCCGTTTCGATTGCGCTCGCTTCGTTTTTTTGTTTGTCGATATTGGTTGTCTTTGATATAGACTTTGTTTCCGCCCTTGTTTGTCGTTACGAGGAGCAAAGCGACGCGATAAACCGTGAGTATATGTCATTACGAGGAACGAAGCGACGTGGTAATCTCGCGGCAAGCCGTGCTCGCGTTTCCGCCTGACGGCGGAGATTGCCGCAGTCGCGCGTACCGCGCTCCTTCGCAATGACGAGCATATGTTTTCGCGCTCTCTTCGTCATTACGAGGAGCGAAGCGACATGGTAATCTCGTGGCAAGCCTATGGCTTGCCGCGGAAGCCGTGCTCGCGTTTCCGCCTTGCGGCGGAGATTGCCGCAGTCGCGTGTACCGCGCTCCTTCGCAATGACGAGCATATGTTTTCGCGCTCTCTTCGTCATTACGAGGAGCGAAGCGACGTGGTAATCTCGTGGCAAGCCTACGGCTTGCCGCGGAAGCCGTGCTCGCGTTTCCGCCTAACGGCGGAGATTGCCGCAGTCGCGCGTACCGCGCTCCTTCGCAATGACGGGCGGTGGGTTGGCGAAAGGTGAAACGACTAAAACGATAACCGCCCTGCGATCTTGCGACCACAGGGCGATTACCTATATGATAAGGGGGAAAATGATGAGCTTTTTGATGTGTTCGGTATCCACAACCGATTTACGAGTATATTTTAGCATATTCTTTCTGAAAAGTAAAGAAAAAAATCAGGAAAATTTTTTATTGTCCGAAAAGTAAAACGTGCTACAAAAAATGACAAAATTCAACAAAAACGACAATAAAAAACGACGTTTTGTGTTTTTTTACATAATTCGACAAAGAAAGCAGCTGAATATCACGGCGGCAAGATAGGAAAAAACGGCGATGACGGTTGCCGTCGTTAATTTTTTTCGCGGTATGCCTGCAAAATAGATCGCGCCGATATAAAAAATCGTATCGGAGGTGCTGTACGCGACGCATGCGCACCGCGCGGCGTAGCTATCCGCGCCGTAGCGTTCCAATATCTCCGTCAATACGCTGATAGAACCGCTTCCCGAAAGCGGCTTTATCAACACGAGCGAGGAAATTTCTTCGGGAATGCCCGTAAACCGAAAAAGCGGCGCGAGCCGCGCCGTAAGGGCTGCTTCCAATCCGCTGATCTCGAACAGTTTGGCGAGCATGGCAACGGAAACGATATACGGAAATACGGAAACCACCAACGGGATCGCGCCTTTTACGCCTGCGGTGAAGCTGTCGTACACGCGGACTTTTTTATAGGCGGCAAACAGAAAAGACAGCAAAAACAAAAGCGGAACGACGGCGGCGAGAACGTATTTCATCAAATACCTGCCTCCCGTCTTTTGCCTATTCGTTCGGAAACGGGTGCGCGGTGCGGCGCGAAAAATAGTTTGGTGAGTGCAACGCTTAACGCCACGGAAAAAAGGGAGGCGAGAAAGCACGGCGGCAATATGTCGTAAGGGTTGACGCTTTGCATGGCGAAGCGCGCGGCGATCGCGGACGTCGGCAACAGCTGCAAAGAAGCGGCGTTCAGCACGAAGAGCATGGCGGAGGCATATTCCGCGTTTTCCGTTTTATCGAGCAATTTGGCGGCTTTTATTCCGTACGCCGTAGAAGCCCCTGCAATGCCCAAAAGATTGACGGACAAGTTCATGGAAACGGCGGCGAGGGCAGCTTCGTCGTCCGTTCTAAACAAGCGTTTCGCGAGCGGCTTGACGAGCTTGGAAACGCCGCGCGTAACGCCGCTATCCTGCCAAATCTGCATCAATCCCATCCACAGCGCGTACGAAGCGACGAGGGAAACGCAAGTTGCCGCCCCTTTGCCTGCGCCGCTTAAAAGTGCACCGACGAAATTATCGGGCGCGGTGCAAAGCAATAATAAAGTGGAAAGGAGGAATATGACGAAAAACAGAAGGTTCATGGCGTATTATATGTCGGCGTATTTGCAAAAATGCCCGAAAGGTCGGACAAAACGGTTTACTTTTTTCGCCAAAAAGTATATAATAGGGAAAACGGAAGCAAAGTCGCTTTCGCGCGAGCGCGCGGAGCGCGAATAAGGAGAACGGTTTTATGGAGAAAAAACCTTATTATATCACGACGGCGATCGCCTACACTTCGGGAAAACCGCACATCGGCAACACGTACGAAGCGATACTCGCGGACGCCATTGCTCGGTTTAAGAGAAAAGAGGGTTACGACGTCTTTTTCCAGACGGGCACGGACGAGCACGGGCAGAAAATTCAAGAAAAAGCGCAGGCGGCAGGCGTAACGCCGCAGGCGTACGTGGACGGTATCGCGAGCGAGATAAAAGACGTTTGGGATTTGGTGGGCACGTCTTACGACAAATTCGTGCGCACGACGGACGCGGAACACGTCAAACAAGTCGGCAAGATTTTTAAGAAATTTTACGAACAAGGGGATATTTATAAGGGACATTACGAAGGCATGTATTGCACCCCGTGCGAATCCTTTTGGACGGAGAGTCAACTCGTGGACGGCAAGTGCCCCGACTGCGGCAGAGAGGTGAAGCCTGCGCGCGAGGAAGCCTATTTCTTTAAGATGAGCAAATATGCCGACCGTTTGATCGAACATATCAATACGCACCCCGAATTCATTCAACCCGTTTCGAGAAAGAACGAGATGATGAACAACTTCCTTTTGAAAGGGTTGC
>CAYWML010000036.1:0-14525 GCA_964459515.1 uncultured Clostridia bacterium
TTCAAGTATATTGCCTTGCTATTCGGGATTTTTCGCCGCAAAAGAACCGCCGTTTTCGACGAAAGCGGCGGTTATAAAAGCTTCTCAAAGGCGAAATCCGATTTGCATTTCTTCATTCAACGCATACCTGCCTATCCTCTTCCGCCGTTTCGGCGAGTTCAAACCGCTTCTTTTTCAGAATCTTAAAAAAATACACGGTGAACGGGACGGAGAACAGGAAAGAACAGGCGTCGGAGACCGATTGACAGGACTGCACGCCCCGTAAACCGAACAGCGCAGGCAATATCCAAATGGCAGGGATATAGAACAAGCCTTGACGAGAAACGGAAAGCAGAGCGGCGAGGGCTTTGTTGCCGACCACTTGATAGGTAAGCCCTGCCATGAAATTCACGGGGAGCAACGGCATCGTGCAACATTGCAGGCGCAAGGCGAAGCAACCGATCTCCGTCGCCGTATCCGACAATTTGAAAAGCCCCATGAGATTTTTTGAAAAAACACCGCAAACGATCGCAAACATCGCCATAAGCGCGGTTGCGAAAGCGAGCGTGAACAGATAGGCGGAACGAACGCGGTCGAACCGTTTCGCGCTGTAATTGTACCCCAACACGGGCTGGTAGCCCTGCCCTATGCCGAGGGACATGGAAAAGGCGAGCATAAATACTTTCTGCACCACGTTAAACGCCGCCTGCGCCGCGTCGCCGCCGCTTTCCGCGCCGTACGCCGCCATGCCGTAGCGATAGGCTACGCCGTTCAAAAACACCGAACAAAAGCTGGCGAGAATCTGCCGACAAAAACTCGGAAATCCCGACGTGACGATATTTTTATACACGGAGAACTCGCGCGAGACGGCGCGAATGCGAATACGCACGATCGTGCGTTTCGACAAAAACATGAACAGCAAAATGCTAAAACTCAGTACTTGACTGGCGCAGGTGGCAATCGCCGCACCCGATACGCCCATATCGAAAGTGAAAATCAACAGCGGATCTAACGCAACGTTGACGAGCGCGCCCGTCACCAAACCGATCATGGAAAGGAAAGCTTTCCCCTCCGCGCGCAACACGTTGTTCAAAACGAAAGACATACACATAATCGGTGCGGATAAAAGAATGTATACCGCGTATTGTTTGGAATAGCGCAAAGTTTCCGCGCCTATCGAACCGAACAAGCGCATAAGCGGCGTTAGGAACAGAAAGCCGAACGCCATAATCAACAAGCCGCTGGCGCAACCGAGGAAAAACGCCGACGAGGCAACCGCGTCCGCGCCCTTTCTATCCCGTTTTCCGAGCAACGAGGAAACGAGCACGCCGCTACCCATGCCGTAGGTGTAGCCGATGGCTTGTATAATCGACATCAACGCCAAAAGATTGCCGACCGCCGCCGTGATGGAATCGTTGCCGATACGGGAAACGAAGTAGGTGTCCGCAAGGTTATAAAGCGAAGTGACCATCATGCTGAGCATGGTGGGAATGCCCAACCCTACGACCAATTTCGGAATCGGCGTTTTCGTCATTTTTACATACTGCTTTTTTTCTCTTTGCCGCAACGCTTCTTCGTCCTGCGTTGCAGCCGTGTTTTCTTCCATACCGTATACCGCCGTAAAAATTTATACCCCTACATTATACGCCTTTCGGCGATAAATAGCAAGCTTATCCCCCGTCTTTCCATCTTTTCTTTTGCAAAACGGTTGCTTTTCTTGCAAAAGCGTGCTATACTGAAAGTATGAAACACGAACATAAAAAAGCTCCCGAAACAACGGGAAAAATATTTACCTTGCGCTTCTCGAAGACCGTGACGGCGTTGGCAATCGGCGCGCTCGCGCTGAGTATTCTCGGCATTGCCGTCAGCGTTTGGCGGATTGCGAAATTCGGTTTACACGGCGTAAACGATTGGTTGCAATCCCCTTTCCTTATCCTTATTTGCATTTTTTGCGTCGTCTTGGTCGCTTCTATCCTCGCGCGTTCGCGCTATATCGTGACCGACGAATATTTTATTACACAATTCGGATTTATCCGCAGCAAATTTTCGATAAAGGAAATTACGTCCGTCGAATTGGACACCGACACAAAAAAGCTGACCGTGTACATGGGCGAAACGCAATTTTTCGTCCTTTCCGCCGACGTTCGGCAAAACGACGCGCTGGTGACGGCGTTGCGCGAAAAAAATTCGGATATAGAATTCACCTTTACCTTAGCCGAAAAAAACGAAAACGAATAATCCCGTTTTACGCAAAAGTTAAGCTCGATTTCACACTTGAAATCGAGCTTTCTTTTTACCTTATTGCAATCAGTCGTCCAAATCCAACAAATCTTGATATTTCTTTTGATAGCGCGTTACGCAAGTTTCCGTATCATACTTAATCAAAACGCGGTTCTGTTCTTCCGTGGCGTAATCGGTGTACGCGGTTTCTTTCATCGCTTCGTAGAAGAGATTGGAGAACGTGCCCTCCGTATCTTTGTCGGCGTGCACGTAGCCGCCGTATACTTCGCCGCCCGTATATTTGAACGAGCAATACAGAATATGCCAACCGTAATCGGTAGCGCAGACGGAATAGCTGCCGACGCCCTCTTTCACCAACGCTTGCGCCGCGTATTCGAATTCTTTCACGAAATCCGTGCCGTACGGGGACACCGCATAGCCCATGTAGGTATTCAAGCAACCCGTATCCGTGCTATACGCGAACATAAGCTCGTTTACGGCGGACAAAGCTTTGTATTGGTCGCTTTCCGCATTGAAGAAGTTTGCCGCGGACGTATCCGTTAAGGCAACCTTACCCGTATAGTAGGTGAACTTGCCGTAATCGGTTTTACCCTTGGTCGTGTACGGCGCTACGCCGTAGGTCGCCGTGCTCTTCGCGCCGCTTGCCGTAGCACCCGACGTTTCGCTTACGTAACTTTCGAAAATATCGATAAACTCGTCGATGGAAACCTTGTTCGGCGTGGTCTTGTATTCGTCGCCGTCCTCGTCCTCCGTCACCGTGCCGTTGTAGGCGTAATTGCCTGCGTACTGCGTGAGCTTTTTATATTTTCCCGTGGTGTTTACGTTGTTATCGAAGAAGTAGTATTTGCCGTCCTCTTTGACGTAGGAATAATTCGCGTGGTCGTGCATCGAAATCCAGCTGCCGCGCTGATCTTCGCCTTCAACGTTCGTCAACAAGTCTTTGCGTACGTCGTACAAACGATCTTGCGTAAGCCCTTTGTTCTTCGCCTCGGTATACGCGACGTTCTGTTCCGCCGAGAAGGGCAACAAAATGTTGTATACATAGCCGAAATCCTTTAAGCCGTAGAGAAGGAAAGCATCTGCGGAAGCCGAATCCATAGCCGAATCGAACGCCGTGGGATCGTTTTTGTAGGATTTTTCCTGCAAAGCGAGCGTTTCGGCATACTTGGTCGTCATATACGCTTCGTCGAGCTTATCGCTGATATTCTTTTCCAACGCCTCGTAGTATTTGCTGATCAAGCTCTGTCCCAAGATAGAAGAAAGCTCTACGTAGTAATATTCGAGCAGCGTGACGTCTTTCGTGTCTTCGTCCTCGCCGATGAGGTTATAACCTTGCAAATTTGCGAGGAAAGCGTTGTAGGCTTTCAAACGGGTAGCCGTCGTAGAACCTTCCTGCTTTTCGTATTCGCCGCAAGAATCCGCGCCCTTTTTATTGCGCCCCGTGTACACGTCGTAATCGGTGGTGTAATATTCGTCCTCTTCCGTATCGACGTCGGTGGGCAAGGTGCGCGCTTCTTCGTGATTGTGTTCCTCGTCGTCCGAAGAAATATACGAAGATTCGATAGAATCCAAAGAGTTGTTCAAAGACTTTTTCAGGCTGTATTCCGCAATGTCGTACGCCTTCATCGCCTCTTTGTCGCTATCGTCCTCGCAACCTTCCGTCAAGAAATACTTCAACGTCAAAACTTCGGGGTATTTTTCCAACAAAGTTTTCTTCGTCGAGTTCTTTTCCGCCGCTATCTGCTTCTCCACGTACTTTGTGCAAGCTTCCGCGGAAAGGGAAGGGTTATTCTTTAAGAAATACGCAACGGCAACCTGTATCATAATCTTGCGATTGACAAGGTTGTCCATCAACATATTGAAAGTATCTTCATAGGAATAGCCATAGCTTTCTACGTATTGATAGCCCGTGGAAAGGAACATACTGACGAGATCGCGTTTTTTAATATCCTTGGTGAGATTTTTCAAAACTTTCTCCACGTCGCTCGCTTTGGCTTTGTAAGCGTCGTCCTTTTTCAGTTCCTCAATCACGTTCACCGTGGCAACCACTTGTTCGAGGTCTTTTTCTCCGTCCGTAACGATAAAGTTACAGCCCGTCGCGCCTACCGTCAACGCAATGCCGAGTAGCAGCGCAGCCGTCTTTTTCAATGTCTGTGTCTTTTTCATAAAATCGCTCCGATTTTTATCCTGCTTTTCGCGATACCGAACTTCGTACAGCGTACAAAAGTATACTTTACCCCTTTTGTCCAGTATCGTCAAGTTCTATTATACTCTATTTTTTCGTAAAGTGCAAACGTTTTTGCTTATAAACCTGCGAAAGTTAGCGCAAATTTCAAAAATTTCGTCATTTCCGCCATCAATTCCGCCGCTTCGCGCTTGCCGAAGAACTCTATAACGGGAGCTTCCGTCATATTCAGACGCACTTTGCCGCGGTATTCGTCCATCGCCGCGAGTATGCGTTTGTCGCCCAGCGCGGCAAGCGACGGAAATTCCAACGCCCCGACGCCTTTCACGAGAGAGATCTTCCGCACGTTGAATTTCGCCGCGTAACTCTTCAACACCGCTATCACGAGCAGGTTTTCCGTGGCGCGCGGCAACTCCCCGTACGTATCGCGCAAGGAAGCGTATACGCGCTTATAATCGGCAATCGTCGATATTTCCGCGATCTGTTTATAGCAATCGAGCCGCCCTGCCGAAGATTCGACGTAACCCTCGGAAATGTATGCGTTTGCCCGAATGTCCAGCTCGGCAACCGTTTGGCTTTCGCCCGTCAGTTCCTCTTTCAAGAGTTTGGAATACAGTTCGTACCCCACTTTGTCCATGTGCCCGTGCTGTTCCGCACCGAGCACGTTGCCCGCGCCGCGAATTTCCAAATCGCGCATGGCGAGTTTGTAACCCGAACCGAGCTCGGTAAATTCCATAATCGCCTTTAAGCGCGCGGCGGCGTTTTCCGTCATTACCTTTTCCGCCTTAAAGGTGAAATAGGCGTGCGCGAGCCGCGTGCCGCGCCCGACTCTGCCTTTTAATTGATAGAGCTGCGATATGCCCAAGCGATCGCTGTCGATGACGATTATCGTATTGGCGTTGGGCAGATCGATTCCGTTTTCGATAATCGTCGTGGTGACGAGAATATCCGCCGCCCCGTCGTAGAAATCCGAAACGGCGTTTTCCAGCGTCGCTTTGTCCATTCTGCCGTGCGCGACGGAAAGCTTCGCTTCGGGCAAAATACGCCGTATCTGCGCGGCAAAGGTAAAAATACTTTCTACTTTGTTATAGAGAATAAACACCTGTCCGCCGCGCGAAAGCTCCCGTATGCAAGCGTCGCGCAACAGCGTTTCCGTTTCTTCCACTACGTACGTCTGCACGGGCAACCGCTCCCTCGGCGGCGTTTGTATCGTGGAAATATCCCGTATTCCCGAAAGGGACATGTGCAGCGTACGCGGAATGGGCGTTGCCGTCATGGTAAGACAATCGACGCCGCGACGAAGATTTTTTATCTTTTCTTTATGCTCCACGCCGAAACGTTGCTCCTCGTCCAAAACGAGCAGACCGAGTTCCTTAAAGCGCACGTCGGCGGAAAGCAGGCGGTGCGTGCCGATGACGAGATCGATCGTGCCGTCCTCCAAGCCCTGCAACGTCGCCGCTTGTTCTTTCGGCGTATTAAAGCGATTTAAGCAAGCCACCCGTACGCCGAACGCGGCAAAGCGCGCCGTTGCCGTACGGAAATGCTGTTTGCAAAGCACCGTGCTCGGGCACATCAAAGCCGCTTGCTTGCCTGCCAGAACGCAGAGATATATCGCGCGAAACGCGACCTCCGTCTTGCCGAAACCGACGTCGCCGCAAAGCAGGCGATCCATTACCTTTTCCGAACACATATCCGCCTTGATCTCCGCCACGGAGCACGCTTGATCCGCCGTCAATTCGTACGGGAACGCATCCTCGAACTCGCGCATGAATACCGCGTTGTCGGGAAAGGAAAAGCCGTGCTTTTCGGCGCGCTCCGCATACAGCTTTTTCAAATCGAAAGCGAGCTTTTTCAAGGAGGCTTTGACGCGCGCTTTCACACGCTCGAAATCCGCTCCGCCGATCTTGCTGAGCGTCGGCGCGACTTCGCCGACGTACTTCGACAATACGTCCATACACTCCGCAGGGACGTAGAGCATATCGCCGTCCTTGTACGATACGGCAAGATATTCCTTCGTGCCGTCCGTCGTTTCTATCTTTTTCACGCCGACCGCCTTGCCGATGCCGTGCGTTTCGTGCACGACGAAATCGCCCACTTCGGGCGCGACGAACATATCGCCGCGCTTGCGGCGCAACCGCTTCGTTTCCCGCGGCTTCGTATATAGATCGCCCGTGCCGATGATCGCCAACTTACATTCGTGCAATACCATGCCCTTATCCAGCGTTTCTTCGACGATACAAACGCCGTTCAGGGCGGAAAGCGTATCGGGCAACTTGACCGTGGAAACGTAGCTTTCCGAAAGCTGTTCGCTCATCAATGCGGCGCGTTTGCCGTCGCCGCAATACAAAAGCACGCGATAGCCCCCTCGCCGCCAATTGGAAACGTCGGTGAGAAGAGCCGTAACGCCGTTGAGATACTTCGTCGTCGGCGTGGCGGTGAAATTGTAAATTTTCAGCGGTTGGAAGAAAAAGGGATTGCCCGTAAACGTCTGCATTGCCACGCGGCGAACCTTCGTTACGTCCGCAAGGAATTTTTCTTTATCGACGAGCTGTCGCAGGGAAAAATCGAAGGCTTCTCCCCCCGACTGCAAACGATGAAAACGTTCTTCGTGTTCCTTATACAGCGCGTGAAAGCGATCCCAAAGGGTTTTCCCCTCGTCGAAAATCAAAAGGGTATCTTGCGGCAACACGGAAAAGAAATCCGCGCTGTTTTCCAAAAGCGGCATTAAAAAGGCGTTTTCCGCGTATTCTTCCGACAAAAGCTCGTCGGCGATCGCGCGAGCGCGCGCGTACGCTTCGGCGGTGGAAAACTTCTTTACGCCCGTTTCCAAGGCGGCGCGAATACGCGGCGCATCCGCCTCCGTCATCAAAACATCGGTGGCGGCAAGAATAGAAACGGTTTCCGCGCTCGGCAACCGCTCGCCCGTGTCCGCGTCGTACGGCTTGATTTTTTCCACGGTATCGCCGAAGAAATCGATACGCACGGGATTGGCGGCGTTGACGGGAAAAATATCCAAAATATCGCCGCGAACGGCAAAAACGCCCTTGGTTTCCACCTCGAAACCGCGCGTATAACCCATCTCCGTCAAACGCTTCGGCAGGCTGACGAAATCGTATTCCTCGCCGACCTGCAAACGCAAAACGGGCAAACGTTTCGGAAAAAGCTGCAAAAGCGCGTCCAGCTCCGCCACGACGACGTCCGCGCCGCCGTACAGCGCGTAAATCCCGTTTAAGCGGCGAAAAAGCGAATCCTTAGACAATGCCTTGCGATAGAGCAAAACCTCGTCTTTGGCAGCAAGCACTTCCGTCTTTTTGCCCGAAAGCGCGGCGATGTTATCGGCGGCTTTGCGCGCGCTCGTTCCGTCGCCGACCACGTACACGACGGGCAACGGCGACGCACCAGCCAAAAGATATTTCAAGGAATCGGAAACGCCGAAAACCGCCGTGGGCGTACCGCGGCGGATATCTTCTTCGTACGAGGCGTATTCCTCGCCGAGCTGTTGCAGGGTGAAAAAATTTCGTTTCATGAAGAACTCCCGTTAAGGCTGTCGTAAAACGTAGGGGTAGTAGAGAAAATCGTTTCCGCGGCAATCCAAAGGATTGCCACGAGATTGCCGCGTCGCTTCGCTCCTCGCAATGACGGGGAGGGCGGCTTTCCGATGGGTTTGCGCTCCGCGCAATGACGGGGAGAGCGGCGGCTTAGTTATATTTGCACATTACCCTTTCGACGTCTACGCCGCGCGCGAACTCCGCAGCCGCTTCGCCTGCCTTACGGCACGCTTCGGCAAAAAGCGTATAATCTTCCTTGCGCACCTCGGACAGCACGTAATCGATGATGGGAATCTGCACCGTCTCGTCGCGAATGCCGATACGAATACGCGGAAATTCCTTTTCTCCCGTTTCGCCGATGACACTACGCATACCGTTATGCGTGCCCGCGCTGCCGCTTGCGCGAATACGAACTTTGCCTTTCGGCAAATCGTAATCGTCGTACAAAACGAGCAGACGTTCGGGCGAGATCTTATACTTCGCCATGAGCTGTTTTACCGATCTGCCCGAATTATTCATATATGTCAGAGGGCGCGCCAAAATTACTTTTTCGCCGCCGACGTACGCTTCGGCGACCGAAGCTTCGCATTCTTTCTTTTTGAATTTCGCGCCCAAAAGCTCCGCCGCGTCTCCCACGGCGATATACCCCATATTGTGAAAAGTTTTTTCGTACTGTTTGTCGGGATTTCCAAGCCCCACTATCAAATACATAGTCCGTCCTCTTATTCGCCTGAAAGAGCCGTCACGGCTATGCGACGGCTCTTTTGCGTTCGTTTTTTCTATGAAATCGCACCGTATAGGTTTATGCGGCGGTTTTTATCAATCGTACAATTTCGACATGGGTTTGTCGAGGTATACGTTTTCGATAGCCGCGGCAAAAAGGTCCGCGACGGAAAGCACCTCGAATTTATCCAACCGTTTTTCTTCGGGAAGGTGCACGGTGTCGAGCATCACGAGCTTCGTAATGGCGGAATTTTTCAAGCGTTCCACCGCAGGACCGCTGAGGATCGCGTGCGTACAGCCTGCGTACACCTCCGTCGCGCCTGCTTCTCTGATCGCCTGCGCGCCTTGGCACAGCGTACCTGCCGTATCGATCATATCGTCGATCATAAGACAGCGTTTGCCTTTTACGTCGCCGATGATACTCATGACTTCCATAACGTTCGCTTTCGGACGACGCTTGTCGATGATGGCAAGCGGCACGCCGAATTTTTCCGCAACCTTTCTCGAACGCTTTACGCTGCCGAGATCGGGCGCGACGACCACGTCTATATTGTTTTGCTTTGCAAAATAGCTGTACAGCGTAGGGCCGCCGAGGAGATTATCCACGGGAATATCGAAAAATCCTTGAATCTGTTCCGCGTGCAAGTCCATCGTCAAAACGCGATCCGCGCCTGCCGCCGTGATCAAATTTGCCACGAGTTTTGCCGTAATGGGATCGCGCGAGCGCGCCTTTCTATCCTGACGAGCATACCCGAAGTAGGGAATGACCGCCGTAATACGACCTGCCGACGCGCGCTTTGCCGCGTCGATCATGATAAGAAGCTCCATAAGATTATCGTTGACGGGAGAACAGGTAGACTGAATGATGAACAAATCCCTGCCGCGGACCGTTTCCGCGATGTGTACGTTAATCTCGCCGTCCGAGAACGTGGTCGCTTCGATTTCGCCAAGCTCGGTATTGAGCTTCTTTGCAATCGCCGTGGCAAGCTCCCGATTGGAGTTGCCGGAAAACAACTTGATTTCATTGCCGTGCGTTATCATGTGTAACCTTCCTTATTTATTTATCCGCAGCGAGAGACTTTTCCGCCCGTCGCCGTCGTCGGATCTCGTTTGATTTTTTCCGTGCAAGCCGTATCGCTTGCCCCTCCTTCCCCCATGCTATACTATTATAATACCCGTTTCCGAAAATTAAGTCAACCGAATAAACGAGCTTTTTACGTTTCTTTTTTCTCAAAATTTTCTTCTTCGACTTTTCGGCGCGTTTTTTCCTCTTTTTGCCGTTGCCGCATTGCGATGAAAAAGCCGCTTAAAAGCGCGGAACATTCCTCTTGTAAAACGCCGCCCGTCACCTCGGTTTTATGATTTAGCAGATTGGCTTCCGCAAGCGCGTTCGTAAGCGATCTGCCCTTTTGTTCGTACGCGCCGAAATACAGCTTGTCCACGCGCGCGTTCAGGCTCGCGCCCATGCACATGGGGCACGGCTCTAACGTCACATACAGTTCGCACCCTTCGGGAAGCCGCCATGAGCCGAATTTTTTACAGGCTTTATCGATCGCCGCGAGTTCCGCGTGCGCCGTAGCGAGCTGCAACTTCGCGCGACGGTTGTAGCCGCTCGCCACCACTTTATCTTCGTAGACGACGACCGCGCCGATCGGCACTTCGCCCTGCGCCAAACCGCGCTTCGCCGCACGGATCGCCGCGCGCATAAACCTTTCTTCTCTCGTCAATTTTTTCATAACAAGTTCTTCACTTCCTTCGATAAATCGTACAATGCGAAGCGGTTGCTCCGCGCGATATCCGATAGTTCCGCCTCGCCCAAGGGATGCGCAAGACTGTCTGCCCCTGCCTCGATCGTAAACGCAGGAATACCGAGCGTTTGAATGCACCAATCTTTATAGCCGCCGACGCTACCGCTCGCATAGGCAAGCGGATAGCCCGTAGCGACGGAAAGCGACTCCGCCAGCCGTCTATCCCGTAGGCAGGTATGCGACGATTGATGAAAATACCAATAAATTTCTTCGCCTTTCGTGTGGTAACTCACCGTATAATCGGGACGAATTTCCAAAGTAAACGCCGCCAAAGCACGGCTTTCCGTTTCGGAAAGCGGATATTCTCCGACGTAATTTTCCGCGCCTGCTTTGCGGACGTTTCGCGCGCCCGTCCCCCAACGCGCGGGGAAATTCACGTTTAAGTCCACTCCTCTGCCGTTCGCCTTCCAAAGGGAAAAATCTTCCGCCGCAAAAGCGCGCAAAAAGCCTTCTTTTCTTTCCGTCGGCAGGGAGGACAAACCGCATTCGCTGAGAAGCGCGCCGTCGGGATTGACGAGCGGCACGAGCCAAAGACTGCCTGCCGCCACACCCGTTTCGTAGTGCAAAGCGGCAAGCTCCGCCGTGATAAATTCTCTGCCGTGCATCGCGTACTGCGCGATACCCGTCGGTCTGCCGTTGCCGATTTTTACGGCGTAAAGATTTCTGCCGAAGAAGCTCTTGCCGATGACGCGTTTTTCCGTCGGCACACGCCCGAAAAAATCCGCGGTTTTACGATAAACATCCATGCGGCAATATATGCCGCCGCCGCAAAAAAGGTGCTTATTTGTGATAGCTCGCCCCCGCGCCGATCATATACGCCCGATACACCTGCTCTGCCAAAATCACGCGCATGAGCTGGTGCGGAAAAGTCATATCCGAAAAGGACAGACGATAATCCGCCGCGCGTTTTACCCGCTCGGAAAGTCCGCAAGAAGAACCGATTACGAAAGTGACGTCTTTACCCTCGTCCTGCAATTTGGCAAGCCGCGACGCCAATTGCTCGCTCGATTGCTTCTCCCCTTCCACCGCCAAAACGATGACGTAGCCGCGCAAAGCGCGTAAAATCGAGTCGGCTTCCGCTTCGGGATTTGCCCCTTCGGGCAGCTCCTTAATCTCCAACTTCACGAAACGGGAGAGCCGCTTGGCGTATTCCGCGACCGCTTCCCGATAGAAACTTTCTTTTATCTTTCCGACTACGACGAAATCGACTTTTTGCATACTCCCCTCACATACCCGTAAACAACACGACGAGCCACGTTAAGGCGCAAAGCGCGATACCGACAGCCGCGTATAAAAAGAACCCTCTTCGTTCGCTTCGGCGTTCCGCCGCGTCCGTTACGGGCGCAAGCGTACGCTTTTCCTTGACGATAAGCCACCAAAGCGAAAAGATCAAACAAGCGACCGAAAGCAACAGGATTGCGAGGAACAAAGGCGTGGGTATCGTTACGACACCGAACTTCGTAAGCGACAAAATCAGCGCGTTGTTGATAAAATGCGAAAGCATGGTCGGCAAAATACTGCCCGAACGGATTGTCAAAAGGATAAACGCCGCACCGCAACAAAATTGATAGAGCGTTTGCGCAGGGTTTTGATGATATAAGGAAAACAGCGCACCGCCGATAAGCACCGCCCCGACCGTTCCGAACGGGCGCATACCGCGAAGGATCAAGCCGCGAAAAATCCATTCCTCGAAAATAGCCGGCACGACCGCCACGGCAAGCAACACGCCGACGAAACCGAAGCCGTCCATGCTCGGCAACGTAATCGACGAATCGACATAGCCGAACTTTCCGAGAAATTCCAAGAAAAGCTCGTTAAGTTGCGACAAACAAAGCAAGCCCGTCTGCAACGAAAGGGCAAGCAAAAAATATTTCGGAGAACATTTCAACGAAACGACTTCTTGCCTAAATTTCCTGCCCGTACGCAGCGAAACCCATACGCCCGAAACGCAAAAAGCGAGCGGCGTCAATAAAAAGCTGCAATATAAATACCAATCCGCCGTTTCGTAATTCTCGTCCGCCGTCAAACCTGCCAACGTAATGACGATTAAAAATGCGAACGACAAAACCACCGCCGATACGCTGACAAGCGTAAAGGTAAGCCCCGACGATTGCGACGGCGTAAGCGAGCCGAAAAGTTCCGTTTTTTTAGTATTCGATGTATTCATATTTTCATTATAACAGATTTTTCCGCTTTTGAAAAGCGTTTCGCCGAATAAAAATCGCCGCGGCGCGAAATTTTGCGCCGCGGCGTTATCCGCTCAACTTTTCCCGAAAGCTTTTGATAATCTTGTTTTCTATACGCGATACCTGCACTTGGCTGACGCCGACGCACTCCGCCACTTCGCTCTGCGTCATATCTCGAAAATAGCGCAACACGATAATCTTCTTTTCCCTTGCCGGCAAGGCGTCGATCGCGCCGCGCAACAACATGCGGTCGATCCAATCCTCTTGATCGTCGGCGGCAGGCAACGTTTCGATAAGTTCCCGTTCCTTTCCGTCTTTACGTTCTCCGCCGCCGTACAGGGAAATCGGCATACGGGACGAGCCCATGACGAACACCGTTTCCGCCTCGTCCATGCCGAATTGCCGCGCAACGTCCGCAACGGCAGGCGCAACGCCGTGCTCCCCCGTATACGCCTCCACGAAACGGTTTATCTCTTTCGCCGTCTGCTTCATGGTGCGCGAAACTTTCACCGCGCCGTCGTCGCGCATGAACCGCTTTATCTCGCCTGCGATCATCGGAACGGCGTACGTGGACAGCTTTACGCCGAACTGCTCGTCAAAGCCGACGATCGCTTTCAAAAAACCGATACTCGCGATTTGAAAAAGGTCGTCGTACTCCACGCCCTTGCCCAAATAGCGTTTTACGATACATTTGATAAGGGAAACGTTCTGTTCGAGCAGTGTTTCCTTTGCCGCAACGTCTCCGAGCTTCGCCCGTCGAATGTATTCGATTGTTTGTCGTTCGTCAAGCATTAACCCCTTCCCCTGCGATTTCCGTCGGGACGGCGCGCGTTTCCGCAGGCGCGCTCGCGCAGCCGAGTTTTCGGCGCATACAAACGCAAGTGCCCTCGCCGCAGACGCTTTGCACGGAAAGTTCGTCCATGAAAGTCTGCATGATGGTAAAACCCATGCCCGAACGCTCGTCGTCGGCAAGCGTCGTGTAAAACGGCTGTAAAGCGCGCTCTACGTCGGCGATACCGCAACCGAAATCGCGAATTTCGATATGTAACACGCCGCCTTGCTCCGTCGTTTCCGTTCGGCATTCGATACGAATGATACCCTCCGCGTGGGCGTAGGCGTGCACGATACTGTTCGTCACCGCTTCCGACACCGCCGTTTTTATATCCGAAAGTTCGGCAAGCGTCGGATTTAAGGGCAACGCGAACGCCGCCACCGCGCTACGCGCAAAGCCTTCGTTGACGCTTTTCGCCGCTATTTCCAGCCGCATATAATTTTCCATGTTCCTCTCCTCCTTCTCGCCTTATATTCTCGGCATCAACGTATACACGCCGCTCATGCGCAAAATCTTGTCCGTGCCGAGCGACGGGTTGGTCACGCTGACGGGAATCCCGTAGCGTTTACATTTTTTATATCGCCCTATTAAAAAGCCTATCCCCGTAGAATCCATAAAGGAAACGCCCGATAAGTCGATGACGACGCGCGCGCTGCGCGTGTGTTCGTCCACCAACTCGTCGGCGCGCCGCCTCGCCGCCGCGGCGTTGTGTTCGTCCACTTCGCCGCTCAGCCGCATATACAGTACGTTGTCGCGATAATCGCTTAAAATCCGCATCGCTTGCTCCCTCCCAAACGCTATGGCTCTATTATAAAAAATCCGCCGCGGAGGATTTTGCGAAATATACGCTATAAAAAAAACTTTTTGTCGAAAAATTTTTCCGTATTTATTCTGAAAAACGCTTGACTTTTACAAAAAAATCGTTTACTATATATAAGCGTTATGCCTTGGCTCGACGTCGAAACATAACGGGCCTTTAGCTCAGTGGTCAGAGCTGTCGGCTCATAACCGATTGGTCCGCGG
>CAYWML010000037.1:0-13671 GCA_964459515.1 uncultured Clostridia bacterium
GAACACGCCGATCGCTATCCGCACGAATTTTCGGGCGGACAGCGGCAACGTATCGGCATTGCGCGCGCGGTCGTCATGCAGCCGGAAATGATTATTGCGGACGAGCCGATTTCGGCGCTCGACGTTTCCATTCAGGCGCAAGTCATCAATCTTCTGAACGACTTGCGGGAGCGGTTGGGGTTGACGATTTTGTTTATCGCGCACGATTTGTCCGTCGTGAAATATTTTTCGGACAGGATCGGCGTGATGTATTTCGGAAAAATGGTGGAGCTTGCCGATGCCGAGGAACTCTTCCGCCGTCCGTTGCACCCGTACACGAAATCGCTGTTGTCGGCGATTCCCTTGCCCGATCCCGTCTACGAAAAGCAACGCACGCGCATTGTTTACAATCCGCTTGCCGAGCACGACTATTCCACGGATAAGCCTTCGTTGCGCGAAGTCGCGCACGGGCATTTCGTCTATTGCAACGACGAGGAAGAACGGCGGTATAAAGAAGCGGTAGCACGATCGAACGGGGGCGAAGCATAGCGATGAAAGAAACGAGAACATGGAAAAAGTACGCCGTCAGCTTCGGCGTCGCAACGGTAGCGGCGTTTCTCGTTTTGGCGATAAAAGGCTTTTTTCGTGACAACGTAAAGGACAACATGGCATTGCTTGCCGACGCGACGTTTATCGTCGGCATACTCTTCGTGTTGTTTGCAGGTCTGTTGTTTATCGGCGGCGAGGGCGGCTTTCTCGGGATAGGGTTCGTCCTCGGAAAAGTGGCGCGCAGCTTTTTGCCGATGGGCAGAAAAAACACGGAAACGTACGCGCAGTATCGGGAGCGGAAGTTAAAAACGACGGAAAAAAGCGGCGATACGTGTATTTTGTGGACGGGCATATTCTTCTTGCTCGTTTGCGCCGTTTTCACGATTATTTGGTATAGCGTATAACGCGCAAGTTGCTCACGCCTGTCATTACCCCGTCTGTTATTGCAAATCGCGGAATGTGCCGTGGCAATCTCGCCCCGTATGTCATTGCGAGGAGCGGAGCGACGTGGCAATCTCGCGGTAAGCCTACGGCTTGCCGCGAAAGCCGTGCTTGATTGCATACCTGCCCCCGTCATTGCGAGGCGCGAAGCGACGTGTCTCGCCTCGTATGTCATTGCAAGGAGCGAAGCGACGTGGCAATCTCGCGGCAAGCCAACGGCTTACCGCGGAAAACCACCCTCGTCAACGGAAACGGCAATCTCCGCCGCAGGCGGCAACAAAAAAGTCTTGAAACGTTTGTTTTCAAGACTTTTTTTATTCGATTATAGCGGCAACGGATAAGATAGGGCGAATATTTCCGTTTACGGATTTTCTTCCAACAGTTCTTCCAAGGACACTTCAAAATAGCGCGCAAGGGCAAGCAAAGTATCTAAATCGGGTTCGCGGCTGCCGCTCTCCCAAAAGCTGATCGTTTGGTTGCAAACTCCGAAAATTTTTCCTAACTTTTGCTGGGATAATCCTTTTTCTGTACGCAGTTCTTTCAACCGCTTTCCGAAAATATTGTTTTTCATAAGAATATTTTACTACAAAATGTAGGAAAACGCTTGACTTCCTACAAAATGTAGGATATAATAAAAATACAAAATGAATTTTGGGAGGTTTTTATGGAAACAATTGAAACAAGAAATTCGGAAACGATAAAAATCAAAAGCCGTGTATCAGACATAGGGAAAATAATTATATTGGCGTGTGCGATACTTTTCTTGCTTGTGGCTATAATCGTTCTTATAATTGGGGTAATCGGTTATCACGAAGCTTATGAATGTTATTATAATGATTATTATGCATATGCGCCCGATATTTTTGATTATATTGGTTCGTTCTTTATTATTCTTTGTGTTGATATATTTTGGTTTGTATGGTTTTGGGCGATGTGTAAAACAGAAATTGTTGTAACCGATAAGCGTATTATCGGAAAGACTCTTTTCAGTAGAGTAGATTTGCCGTTGGATAGCATTTCTGCTGTGCAAAAAAGTATATTAAATGTAATTGCCGTTGCTACGTCGTCGGGCTTAATAAGATTTTTCTTTATTCAAGACGTAGAAGAAGTGCGCAAAGAGATTTGCACCCTGTTGATGGATCGGCAGATTGGGCAAACATAAAAACACGAATAAATCATAATAAAAGAATAAAAGCCGTCTTGCAATAAGACGGCTTTTTCAACGTTTTTATATTCGGCGTATGCGCGAAATAAAATTCGATTATCGGCATTCAACGCATACCTGCCTGTCTGAAAACGTCAATTGCCTGCGTTTTTGTTTTCTTCGGCGAGCAAGTCTTTCATCTCGTACATGCCTGCTTGTTTTCCGGCGAGGAACTTCGCCGCGTGAATCGCGCCGACGGCGAATACGCGTTTGCTTCGCGCGCTATGCGAGATTGTGAGTATCTCGTCCTCCCCTGCGAACAGCACTTCGTGTTCGCCCACGATCGTACCGCCGCGCACGGCGTGAATGCCGATTTCCGCGCGTTCCCGTGCGCCTACGATTCCGTTTCGCCCGTTGACGTAGCGTTTCTTTCCGTCGAACGCTTCGTTGACGGTATCGGCAAGCATAAGCGCAGTGCCGCTCGGCGCGTCTTTTTTCAAATTATGGTGTTTTTCGATGATTTCCACGTCGAAAGCTTCGCCGAGGACTTCCGCCGCCGCTTTGCAAAGTGCCTGCATAAGATTTATCCCTAAGGACAGGTTCGCCGTCTTAAAAATCGCCACACTTTCGGAATATTTGCGTACCGTCGCCAAGTCTTCCTGCGAAAAGCCCGTTGCCGCAAGCACGACGCCTATGCCGTGCGTTTTTGCGTATTCCAGCCGTTCGGTTAAGCCGACGGGGGAGGAAAAATCGATGATGACGTCGGCGTTTTCGCGTATATCCGAAAAGCGCGTATAGACGGGTATTCCGATTTCTTTCGGTTGAATATCCACGCCGCATACGGCTTCGGCTTCGGCGTCCTCTCGCAACAGCGACAGCACGTTGCCGCCCATTTTACCGCACGCGCCGCAGAGAATAATTTTCGTCCGTTCCATTACGCTTTACACTCCAAACCGAAATTTATCATAGCGCAACGCAGTTTTTCGCGGTTTGCAGGTTCGATGACCGTAAGCGGCGGACGGGGTTTGCCTGCCTTAAAGCCGAGCAAATTCATTCCTTCTTTGACGGGAATCGGGTTGACCTCCGAGAAGCAAGCGTTTGCAAGGGGGAGCAAGCGATCGTTGAGGCGAGCCGCCTCTTCCAACTTGCGCGCTTGCACAAGCGTGCACAATTCCTTGACGGCTTTCGGCGCGAGGTTGGAAACGACGGAGATCACGCCTGCGCCGCCGACGGCGAGAATGGGGAAGTTCAGCGCGTCTTCGCCCGAATATACGTCGCACTTATCTTTGACGAGGCGCAGGGTTTCCATGGTCTTGCTCATGTTGCCGCCGGCGTCTTTAATGCCTGCGATATTGGGTATTTCGGCGATCTTCGCCATGGTGGCAGGTTGAATTTCCACGCCCGTTCTTCCCGGCACGTTGTAGGCGATGACGGGAATGGAAACGGCGGCGCAAATGGCACGATAATATTCCACCAAGCCGTTTTGCGTGCACTTGTTATAGTAGGGGGTGACGGCGAGCAAGCCGTCCGCGCCGAAGCGTTCGCCTGCCTGCGCCGTCATGACGGCGTCGGCGGTGTTGTTGCTGCCGCAGCCGAAAATGACTTTCGCGCGATGCGCGACTTTTTTCACGGCGTAGTCCATGAGTATATGCTCTTCTTCAAAAGTCATGGTCGAGGGTTCGCCCGTCGTGCCGAGGAAGATCAACGCGTCCGTGCCGCCTGCGATTTGTTGTTCGATGATCTCGTCGAAAGCGGCGTAATTTACGCCGTGTTCGTCGAAGGGGGTGATGAGCGCGGTCGCGCTGCCGCTAAAAAAACCTTTCATGCTACTATCGTATGCTCCTTATGTTCGTATTTGTTTCGTCTCAGTCGAAATAGCCTTTTGCCGCCAGCAGCTCCGCCAACAGCACCGCGCCGCCTGCCGCTCCGCGCAAAGTATTGTGGGAAAGCCCGATAAATTTATAATCGTATACGCTATCCTCGCGCAACCGTCCTGCCGTCACCGTCATGCCGTTGCCCTCCATGCGGTCGAGTTTTGCTTGCGGACGGTTGTCCTCTTCCAAGTATTTCAAGAAATGCGCGGGTGCGGAGGGGAGTTTCAAACGTTGCGGTTCGCCTTCGAAAGAAGCCCAAGCCCGTACAATCTCCTCTTTGGAGGGCTTTTTATCGAAGCGCACGAACACCGCCGCCGTATGCCCGTCGGAAACGGGCACGCGCAGACATTGCGCCGTGATTGCCGGCGAAGCCGCCGATACGATTTCTCCGTTTTGCACTTTGCCCCAGATTTTCAACGGCTCTTTCTCGCTCTTTTCTTCTTCGCCGCCGATGTAGGGAATGACGTTGTCGAGGATTTCGGGCATGGTGGCGAATGTTTTGCCTGCGCCGGAAATTGCCTGATAGGTGCACACCGCCGCTTCGCGCACGCCGAAAGAAAGCAGGGGGTGCAGCAAAGGCACGTACGATTGCAACGAGCAGTTGGATTTAACGGCGATGAAACCGCGCTTCGTGCCCAGTCGCTTGCGTTGCGCCGCGATGACTTCGAGGTGCTCCGCGTTGATTTCGGGAATAATCATGGGGACGTCGCTCGTGAAACGGTGCGCGGAGTTGTTGGAAACGACGGGAATTTCCCGCTTTGCGTAACTTTCCTCCAACGCGCGGATCTTGGCTTTGTCCATATTGACGGCGCAGAATACGAAGTCTACGCGCGCGGCGATCTCGTCGGCGTTTGCTTCGGCGTCCAAAACCGTCATTTCGCGGTATACCGAGGGGATTTCGCCATCGAACGCCCATTTTCCGTCTACGGCTTCGGGGTAGGTTTTTCCTGCGGAGCGCGCGGACGCCACGAGCGCGGTTACTTTGAACCAAGGGTGATTTGCGAGCAAGAGCATAAAGCGTTGTCCGACCATACCGGTCGCGCCGATTACGCCTACGTTGTACTGTTTCATGGAATTTCTCCTTTGGGTGTTTTTCTAAAATAAAAGACGGGTAATCGTCCCCGTCGAAAAAGCGGTATGCGGAATATTTGCCGTTGCGGCGTAATATTCGGATACTAAATAGCGCTTCACGCGGAGTGACAGTCAAACGGGTATTGACCCGTATGCCCAGCGCGAGGGGACGAGCCTTGCGCTTCGGCGGAGATACCCTTTCTCTACGGTTCTTCGGAAATACGTCCGTTTTCCTCACCGACGATACTCATGTTCGTCCGCTCCTCTATTTAACGAGGGTATTGTAGCATATTCATGCGGAAATGTCAAAAGCTTTTTCGTTTATTTTCATATTTTTTGCGCATTTATGAAAAAAAAGCGGTTTTTCGATGAAATAATTTGAAAAATTTTCTAAAATTCCTTGAAATAATCACAAATATGTAGTAAAATAGAACGGTAACGCAAACGACGGCGGCGAATGCCGCGGCTTTCTGCCGTTCCGCAGGCGGCCCCCCTGTCATTGCGAAGGAGCGCGGTTCGCGCGACTGCGGCAATCTCCGCCGTAGGCGGAAACGGTAGTAGGGGAATACCTCGTCGTTTTGCGCCGCTTCCAACGCTAAAATGGAGCAAAGCGGCTTTAACGACGGCGTTACCTTTCCGAACGGCTCGAATGCGCGTTGCGGCGCGCTATAAACTAAAAAACTATAAAAAATCATTGTATTGGAGAAGATCGATGGCGCAACAAAAAAAAGGCTTTATCGCGCGTATGCTCGAAGGCAAGGAAAAAAGCGAAGAATACGCAAGAAGCACGCTGCCTACCAACCGTTGGCAGTTGTTTTGGGATATATTTAAGGGTAATTTCGGGAAAATCGTAAAAGTAAATCTTCTGATGTTGCTTTTCTTTATTCCCGTGCTGTTCGTAATCGTGGTCGGCATATTGTCCTCGCAGACGAACGGCGCAATCTACCCGTTCGGGGCGAACCTCGGCGTGGGCTATCCTGCCATGCCCGTTTTGCAGGGCGTGTCCGAATGGCTTTCCTTGGAGTCCGATCTCGTCGTGTATCTCGGCATTACGGTGGCGGCTTTGGTGGCGGCAGTCGGGCTGTCGGGCGGCATGTACGTGGTGCGGAACATGGTGTGGACGGAGGGCGTGTTTGTCACCAACGATTTTTGGCGCGGCGTAAAACTGAATTATAAAAACGCTTTGCAAACGGCTATGTTCTTTTGCGTATCCTTGTTTTTAGTGGTGACGTTGCGCGATTTGTCGGAGTTCAGCATCGCCGCAGGCACGCTCACGAAAGGACAGCTCGTTTGGTTGCGCGTTTCGCAGGTGACGGGGTACGTATTGCTTTTCCTCGTTTCCATGATGTCGCTTTGGATGCTGGCGCTCGGCGTAAACTACGAAATGAAGTTCGTCGTTCTGTTCAAAAACGCCTTTTTGATGACGATCGGCACGTTGCCGCAGACGGTGTTTTTCGGCGCGTTGGCATTGTTGCCTTTCCTGCTGTTTTTGATCGGCGGAACGCTGTTCACCATGATCGCGCTTATCGTTCTCGTGCTGTTCGCGGTCGCGTACGCGCTACTCGTATGGCTGGATTTCGCGCAGTGGGTATTCGATCGGTATATCAATCCCAAGTTGTCGAACGCCCCCGTCGGCAGAGGTATTTACAGCCGCGAGGACGGCTCGTCCATGCGTACGGGCGGCGAAAGCGCGGCGAGCGCGGAATACAACCGCATTATTCTTTCGCACGGCAAATCCCGTTTGGTGGCGCGGCCGATCAAGCCGATCGACGATTCGTTGCAGGTGTACGAGTTGCCGCAATCGTTCACGCGCGAAGATTTACAGCGTTTGCGCGAGAGCAAGCAGAACATTGTCGACGATACCGAGGCGTACGCGGAAGAGCATAAAAACGACTTGCGCTACGTAGAGTACAACAAGCAGTTCGAGGAGCGCGAGCGTGCTTTACAGAGCACGGGCAAAAAGAGCAAGCGCGCGAAACCGCCCAAAATGCTCGGCGAATAAAACGCAAAAAGGCGAAACGGCGACGGTAAACGCCGTTTCGCCGAGAAATATACACGAAAGAGAGGTTTGCATGGAGCGGAAAAGCGCGTATACGCATCTTGCCGAATGGTTTGAATATCTCAACGACGACTGCGGCTATGAAAACTGGTCGCAGTATTTAATAAAAACGCTAGGCGCGTTTCCGCTGGAAACGGGTTTGGACGTCGGTTGCGGCGGCGGTTGGTTTACGCGTGCGTTGCAACGGCGCGGCTATGCGATGACGGGCATGGATATTTCTTCGGAAATGCTCGACTACGCGCAAGAAACGGCTTTGAAAACGGGCGTGCGCAGCGAATACGTTCTCGGCGATATCGCAAAGTGCAAATTGCCGCGGCGGTTCGATTTCGCCGTCGCCGTCAACGACTGTGTCAATTATATTCCGAAGGAAAAGCTGCTTTCCGCTTTCAAAAATATCCGTTCGGCATTGAAAAAAGACGGCATTTTTTTCTTCGACGTAAGTTCTCCGCGAAAGTTTAAGGAAAAGATTGCAAATACTGTGTCGGTGGACGATCGGGACGACGTCACCTATCTCAGCTTTAATCGCGCGGAGGAGGACGGCGTGACGATGGACGTAACGCTGTTCGTCAAACGCAAGGACGGCGCGTTCGATCGCTTGGACGAACAGCATCGGCAATACGCGTATACGGAGGAAGAGCTTCGCGCCGCTTTGACGGCGGTCGGTTTCGAAACGTTGCGCGCGGAAGGACATCTCGGCGAGGACAAGTCGATAAGCGATCGGCTCTGCTTCCTTTGCCGCAGAAAGGGGTGACGGAATGGAAAACGTATTGCGCGCGTTGATAGAAAACGGGCAAATATCTTTTACGGCGGCGGATACGACGGAGATCGTGCGCGAGGGAATGCGGCGGCACGGCTTATCGACGGCTTCGGCGTACGTGTTCGGAAAGGCACTTTCGGCGATGACGTTTATGAGTGCGTGTTTGAAGCAAGAAACGGGCGAAATTTCTCTCTCCGTACAAGGAGTCGAGGAAGGCGGAAATATTGCCGTATCGGGCAATTACGGGCTTTATTTGCGAGGTTATATCGACAACGTCGCCCTTGTCGGAGAACCGAACGCCGAAACCGAGCATCGAACGCTGGGAAATCGCGCCGTACTCACCGTTATACGCGACGACGGATACAGCCGACCTTTCGTCGGCAGTTGCGCCGTTCCCGACGGCGGCGGAACGGACGAAGCGTTCGAGGAATATTTTCGCAGCAGCGAACAGCTTCGCACGCGTATCGCGACGACGGTGCTTTTTACGGAAACGGGAGAATGCGCGTTCGCAGGCGTCGTCGCGTTGCAACCGTTGCCGTTTGCTTCGGCGGACGCGCTTGCGGCGATGGAACGCGCCGATCTTTCGAAACTGTTGCAAACGTTGCGAGGAGAGGGGATAGTCGCTTGCGCGGCGGAGCTTTCCGAAAGACGCACGGCGGAGGAACGCCGCTTCGCCCGATATCGTTGCAACTGTTCTCGGGAATATTTGCGGCGGGTATTGGTATCCTTGGGCGAGGAGCAAATGCGCGCGATTATAAAAGAGGACGGCGCGGTGCGCGTGCATTGTCATTATTGCAACACCGATTACATTTTTACGGATAAGGACGCGGACGAGATTTTCCGCACGGAATAACTATGGCTATTAAAAACAAAAAAACGAAAAGAATCGATTTCAGCCGCAAGCGCATTGCTTCGATTGCGGATAAATACTATAACGACAGGAACTACCTCCTCGCGTTGCGCATGGCGTTCAAGGAATTGGAAACGTACGGCGGCGACAACGATGTTTACGTGCGCCTTACGGATATTTACGAGGACATGGAATTGTACGAGCAGGCAATCAAGTGGTACTTTAAGTTTTTGGATAACGCCGACGAGGAAGATTTGCCTGAGGCGTACGAGGGACTTGCCGTCAACTTTCTCAGTTACGGGGAGAAAGGCGTTTCGGCGTATTACTATAACCAACTTATGGATACGGACGATACCTTGTCGGAAGAAACGAAAGAGGACATTATAGACGAGTTTTCGATGTCGAAGAACAACGGATTTCACTTTTCGTATCCGCCGCGGCTCGTGGATTATTCCGAGGAGCTCACTCGCGGCAACGAAGCGTTGAAAAAAGGCAATTTGCGAGAGGCGGTCGAGATACTTTCCCACGTGGAGAAAGGTTCGTCGCTGTATGCGAACGCGAAAGAAATGCAGGCTCTCGCTTTATTGCTCGGCAATAAAACGGACGAAGCGGAAAAAGCTTGTCAAGACCTGTTGGAGGAGTTTCCCGACGACGTGAGCGGTTTAACGACGCTTTCCGCCGTATACGCGGCGCAGGGGCGGCAGGAAGATGTCATGAGAGTGGCGAAACAGCTTGCGGAAACGGAAACCGAGGACGCGGACGAATTGTATAAAATCGCAACGGTTTGTTGCGATACCGGTTTTCATAAAGAGGCGTATCGGCGGTTTTGCCTTTTGGAGGCGCAAGAGATTCTGCCGTACGACGAAAGAATGCAGTATTTGAAGGCGGTTGCCGCTTACAACGGCGGACTGTTGCAGGAGGCGGAGGACGCCTTGGACAAGTTGTGCACCATTTCTCCCGACGCCGAGGTGGCGCGGTATTATTTGAAAGCGATTCGCGCGTATCGCGCGCAGAAAGCGGAAAAGCCCGAACTTATTTATTTATATCATTTGCCGCTGGAGGAACGGGAGCGGCGTTGTCGGGAACTGGCGCACGTCGGGAAAGCGCCTTTGGAGGACGCGCGGCTGTTCGGCTTGCTTTTGTTGCACGACGGGTATTTTCGTTGGTGCTTCGACGAGTTGAACGGCAACGACCGCGAATTGCAGTATCTCGGCTTGACGACGGCGGTGCACGCGCGCGCGGACGAATTTATTCGGGATATATTGCTCGATTACAGGGTGGCGGACGTTTTGAAAATAGAAACGCTCCGATTGTTGTTGGAGCGGAACGAGGACGAGGAATACGGCGTCGTATTTTGCAATATTTACAAACGGGTATTTTTACAACGTATCGAAATCGGGCGAAAACGCCGTAAAAAATTCCTTTCGGCGTATGCGATGATCGCCGCGAAATTCGCTATCGTGTGCGACGATTACGGCGATCGGATCGCGCAGGCGGCGGAACGGCTGTACGACGGGCTGGAAGCGCGCAACGCTTTGGACGCCGTGGACGAAGTGAAAGATTGCGCTTGCGCCATATTTATTCTTTCGGGCTTGAAAGAGCTGGGCGACGATTTTTTGCAGATCGCGGCAACGTTCAAGGCGGACGTGCTTGCGGTGCGGCGGCTGCTTAACGAATCGGGAGAGGACTTATCGCAAACGGAGAAGAAAAAAAGATGAAATTGATGGATTTAGACGGATTGTTCGATAAAAAATTGGCGCGATACATGCAAGAAAACAAAGGCAAGCATACGGAAAAGGAATGGGAGAACGTGATTCCCCGTCTGTATAAGCAATTCGGCGATACGTACGTTGCCAAGCTACAATGCACGCCGCGCGAATATTACGCGCGCATGACGAACGAAGAACTCGCGGAAACGTTGCAGGCGCATTTGGCGCAAGACGTGCCCGTTCCCGAATTTCTTTGCGCGGAACTGGAAGGGAGAAACGCCGCGGACGTTTTGTTGCCGCTCTTTCGCGGCGCGGACGCGCAAACGGCGGCGTACGTCGTCAATCTCTTGGGCGACGACGTTCGGGCGTTCGACGCGTATTTTGACGCACTGACGGAAAACCGTTTCGACGAGGAATTGCGCAGCGATCTGACGGACGTGCTTCGCTTGCACGCGGACGAAGTAAAGTCGCGCGCGCTCGCGTTATATCGGCAGGGCGTCGCGCAGGCGTACATGTTGGAAATACTTTCGCGCGTAAAGCGGCGCGAAGAGGAGATTTTTCAAACGCTTTTGCAGGCTTTTCAAACGGCGGACGAGACGCAAAGCCCCGTTTGCGCAGGCTATCTCGCCGCTTACGGCGACGAACGGGCTTTGCCCTATTTGACGGCGCGGATCGAGGACGAGAGTATCGGCTTCGTGGAATTTCAGGAGCTGAAATATGCCATCGAGGCGTTGGGCGGCGAATACGCCGAGCAGAGGGATTTTTCCGAGGATAAGGATTATTTGGCGATAGAGGCGGCAAGCGCGGCGCATAAGGAAGAACCGCAAAGCTGAGTTTGCCGTTCGAGAAACTTTTTGACATAAACGACTTTCGCTCCGCATAGAGTAAACCGTAAGGTTTGTCTGCGGAGCTTTTCGTTGCGCTCGCAAAAAAGCGCGTGCGATGAAAAATTATGGCTTTGCAAAAACGCGAGGGAGGTCGTGGATGGAAGGTTACAGCGTTTACGAAGATATAGCGAATCGCACGGGCGGCGATATTTATTTGGGCGTCGTCGGGCCCGTGCGTACGGGGAAATCGACGTTTATTCGGCGGTTTATGGAGGTCATGGTGTTGCCGAACGCCGCCGCGGAGGCGCGTGCCGTCATGGTGGACGAATTGCCGCAGGCGGCGGCAGGAAAGACGGTCATGACGACCGAGCCGAAGTTCGTCCCCGCAAAAGCGGCGGAAATCGCCGTTGCCAAAGGGGCGAAGGCTTCTGTTCGGCTCGTCGATTGCGTGGGCTTTTCCGTGGAGGGGGCAGGCGGTTTTGAGGAGGACGGTGCGCCGCGGCTCGTGAAAACGCCGTGGCAGACTGCGCCCATGCCCTTTGAACGCGCGGCGGAATTGGGCACGGAAAAGGTAATCCGGGAACATTCCACCGTCGGCGTTTTGGTGACGACGGACGGCAGCGTCACCGACTTGCCGCGCGAAAGCTACGTGGCGGCGGAAGAGCGCGCCGTTCGGGAATTGCAGAAACTCGGCAAGCCGTTCGTCATCGTTCTGAATTGTCGAGAACCGTCGTCGGCGGCGGAACTTCGCGAACGCTTGGAAAGGCAATACGAAGCACCCGTGGTCGCGTTGAACGCGGAAAACATGAACGAGGAAGAGATTGCGAACGCCCTGCAAAAAGCTTTGTTGGAGTTCCCCGTGTTGCGTATCGACGTGAAGTTGCCGCGCTGGTTGCGCTCGCTTCCCGAAACGGATACGCACGTGGCGGCGTTGCTTTCGGCGGTGAAAGCGGCTGCGGCGAAAATCGAGAAAATGCGCGATTGTTCCGTCTTCGAGAATTTGTTCGACGAGGATAGCGGCTATCGCAATCCCGACGAGATTCGCATGGATCTGGGCACGGGCAGGGCGGAAATTCGTATCGAAACGACGGAGGCGTTGTTCTACGGCGCGCTCAGCGACGCCTGCGGAGAAGCGTTGGAGGACGATTTGGCTCTCCTTCGGCACGTGCGCGCTCTGACGACGACGAAACGCGCTTACGATAGGGTCAGGGATGCGTTGAACGAGGCGGAGACGAACGGATACGGCATCGTTTATCCGAGTGAGGAAGAGTACGCTTTGGAAAAGCCGCAACTCTTGAAAAAGGGAACGGGCTACGGCGTGCAATTCCGTGCGCGCGCGGCGAGCTATCATATCGTAAAGGTGGACGTTCGCGGCGCGGTGCAGCCGATTATCGGGACGAAACAGCAAAGCGAGGCGTTCGTCAACGAAACTTTATCCGCATACGAGGACGGAACGGGGGACGTTTGGGAAACGAATATTTTCGGTAAAACGTTGCGCGCGTTGGTCGGCGACGAGCTGTCGGGCAAGACGGACGCCATGCCGACGGAACTGCGGAAAAAGATGCGCCGTACGATTTCCAAAATCGTCAACGACGGCAAAGGAAACGTGATATGTATCGTGTTTTAAGCAGGAATAAAAAACGGAGCGACGGGGCATACTTTTTATAAGATAACGCCGAAAAATACCGTACAGCGCGATAGGCTGTAAAACGCCGATAGAAACGAAGCTTTCCTTGCCGAGCGTTTCTCATCGGGGGTGCGGCGTTGCTATAAAAATCCGACGTGGAGGAGCAGGTATGACCAAACCGTTAAAGCAGAAAAAGAACAAAGTGCCGAGAATAACCGAGGCGGAGTATACGGCGTACGTGACGGCGTTGAAAGGCGGCGAGGGGGAAAATCGTAACGAGCCGCAGGAAAATCGAAAAACGGAAGATACCACGGGGACGCGTTGAAAAACGCGTCCTTGCGGCAAGAAGAGGGGCTTGCGCGCGTTTTTATCGAAATTTCCGCGCTTTTTCGCGGGAGGACTTCGGGCGGATTTGCTTAAAATGAAAAAAATAATAAAAAATCGAAAAAACGTCGAAAAAACAGTTGACAAATACATTTTTTTTTAGTATTATTATAAAGCTGTTTTGTGTCGCAGGCGTTTGCGACGTCGGACGGAATATATCGCGGGGTGGAGCAGCTAGGTAGCTCGCCGGGCTCATAACCCGGAGGTCGCAAGTTCGAATCCTGCCCCCGCAACCAAATGGCGGCGTAGCTTAGTTGGTTAGAGCGATCGGTTCATACCCGATAGGTCATAAGTTCGAATCTCATCGCCGCTACCATGATAACAATGCGGAATTTTCGTTTTATAATGAGGCCCGTTGGTCAAGCGGTTAAGACACCACCCTTTCACGGTGGTAACATGG
>CAYWML010000038.1:0-13004 GCA_964459515.1 uncultured Clostridia bacterium
GTTTGCGCCATAGTAAATTCTATGTCCCTCTCATTTTGACACAACTCTAATGACGGGGGGGGGGCAGTTCCGCCTATCGGCGGAGATTACCGCGTCGCTTCGCTCCTCGTAATGACGGGAGAGAAAGCTACCAAAAACAGGTTATTTTTTCAAACGCAAGCCGTCGGAAAAAGCGTTGCCGACGCGCCGACCGAGCGTGTAATAGCCGTGCCCGTCGCAATCGTAGCAAATCGGATGAAACTTCGTCAAATCGATCTTTCCCTTTTCGTCCAAAATCTCTTCGTCTGCCGTCACGCCGACTACTTCGCCGATACATATTTCCGTTTCCGTATCGTACCGAACGAGTTTGCAGGCAAGCGTCAAAGGCAATTCCTCGAATACGGGCGCGTGCACCTGCTCGCTCTCCGTTGCGCGCCAACCAGTTTGTCGCAGCTTATTCGGGCAATCGTTCGCCGAAACCAAGCCGACGTAATCTGCGGCGACCGCGTTTTTTTCGTCCGCCATTGCCACGGTGAACGCCTGCGTTTTCAACAAGTTTTGCACCGTTTTATGCCCTGCGCTGAGCACGAGTGCGACTTGCGTTCCGTCGCAAACCGTTCCCCACGCCGCGTTCATGGCGTCGGGCTCGCCCTTCTCGTCGTACGTGCCGACGATCAACACGGGCAACGGGTACATATACGCTTTTGTTTTCAACTGCTTCTTCATAACCGTTCTCCTTTTTCAACGAACGTGCTATACGCATATAGCAGGTATTCGTTGAATATATAAAATCAAATTTTTCTTCTGTCGGTGATGCGCTTTGCTTTTCCTTCGCTCCGCGCGACCGTTCCTGAAGAAACCAATGTAATCTTTGCGCCGACGGACAGTGCCGAAGCCATTGCCGCCGTCAATTTCCGCGCGATTGCCTCCACGCGCGCCGTTTCGTGAATGGAAACGGACGGAGAAAGCTCCACGACGATCTCCATAGTATCGAGATTATTCACGCGGTCTACGTTAATATGATAATGCGGTTGAATTTCCGCCTGCCGCAACAGCACGCTTTCTATCTGCGAAGGGAACACGTTTACGCCGCGAATAATCAGCATATCATCGCTTCTGCCCGTGATTTTATTCAACTTCACCGAAGTTCTTCCGCAAGGGCAAGGGCTATCGTTCAGGGAAGCGATATCGCGCGTGCGATAGCGCAACAACGGCATTCCCTCCTTGGTAAGCGTAGTGATAACCAACTCTCCCGATTCCCCGTAAGGAAGCGGCTCTAACGTATCCGCGTCCACGATCTCGGGATAAAAATGATCGTCCTGCACGTGCATACCCGTCCGATATTGACAATCGCACGCCACACCCGGACCTGCAATCTCGCTTAAACCATAAATATCGCAAGCGCGAATGCCGAGCCGCCGTTCGATGTCCGCGCGCATTCCCTCCGACCAAGCCTCCGCGCCGAAAACGCCGCCTTTCAGCTTTATGTCCTTTCCCGCTTTCAAACCCAAGCGGTCTATCTCCTCCGCGAGATATTCGATATACGAAGGCGTACAGCAAATAATGTCCGCGCCGAAATCGACGAGCAGCTGGATCTGTTTTTGGGTGTTGCCTGCCGAAGCCGGCACGACGCACGCGCCGAGTTTTTCCGCACCGTAGTGCATACCCAAACCGCCCGTAAACAAGCCGTAGCCGTACGATACATGCACGATACTCTCCTCGTCCGCGCCTGCCATCACCAACGAACGCGCCGCGCATTCCGCCCATATATCGATATCTTTCTGCGTATAGCCTGCGACGGTGAGTTTTCCCGTCGTCGCGCTGGAAGCGTGCAAGCGCACCAATTCCCGTTTCGGGCGCGCCATCATACCGAACGGATACGCGTCGCGCAAGTCCTGTTTTACGGTATACGGGAGCTTATAAATATCGTCTATCGAACGAATGTCCGACGGCTTTAATTTAACAGCGTCCATTTTTTCGCGATACGGCTTCTGATTTTCATATACGTAGCGCACCATTTGCACGAGGCGTTCCGACTGCAAAGCCTTCTTCTCCTCGCGCGACATCGTTTCGATTTCTTTTTGAAAATATTGCATAATTCTATCCTTTTGCACGGCGACCGCCGCGCGTTTTTTCTTTTGCCGCACGAATTTACAGCGCGCGATACCCTGCCTCGAAAGCGCGCAAATTCAACTCCAAAAACTTCGGCGGAACGCACGCCGACACCGCTTCGCGCATACGCTCGTACGAAAATTCCATTCTCTTGCAAAGCGCGCCGAGCATGACGACGTTCGTCGCCTTTTCGCTGCCTGCGGCAATCGCCGCCGCCTGCGCCGCAAGAAAATGACAATTTTCCGTGGTCGAAAGCAACCGCTCCCTTACATCCGTCGGGTACTTCGCCGCGCCCGTAACGCAGGGCATCGGCAAAATCTTTTCGTCGTTGACGAGCAACACGCCGCCCGTTTTCAAATAATGCCGATAACGGAGTGCCTCCAACGGCTCGAACGCCAAAACGACGTCCGCACCCCCTTCGCGCACGACAGGCGCGTATACCGTCTGCGCCATGCGCACGTGCGTCGCTACACTGCCGCCGCGTTGACTCATACCGTGAATCTCGCCGAGCTTGCAATCGAGTCCGCTAAGCATTGCGTATTTGCCGAGCACGCGGCTGGCAAGCAACGTGCCTTGACCGCCTACGCCGATAATCAAAATATCCATAACCGCACCTCCTTACGCGCGCCGCAACGCGCCGAACGGGCAAACCTGCGCGCAAACGTTACAGCCGCGGCATTGTAAAGCGTCAATCTCCACGCCCCGTTCGCCCTTACGGATAGCAGGGCAACCGAGCCGCATACAAACGCCGCAATCGCGACAGTTTTCCACCGTGACGACGGACTTCCGCGTTTTATCGAGCAACGCGCAAGCGCGTTGAGCGATAATCACGCTGACTTCGGGAGAAGCTATCCCTGCCCGAACGGCGCGCTCCACCGCCGCGAGGTCGTACGCGTCCACGACGGAAATCTCCTTCACGCCGCATGCCCGACAAAGCTCGTCCAACAAAACGACGGGGGCAGGGTTGCCTTTAAGGTCCTTTCCCGTGGCAGGGTGCTGTTGATGCCCCGTCATGCCCGTCGTGGAATTATCCAAAATCAACAGCGTAATGCCGCTTTGATTATACACTGCGTTGATAAGCCCCGTCACGCCGCTATGCAAAAACGTGGAATCGCCGATGACCGCTATATTGCGGCTTTCGCCGCCCGTCGCTTTCTTAAAGCCGTGCGCCATGCCGACGGAAGCCCCCATGCAAACGCATGTGTCCACCGCCGCGAGCGGCGGCACCGCGCCGAGCGTATAACAGCCGATATCGCCGTTTACCGTCAATTTCAATTTATTCAAAACGTGAAAAACGCCGCGATGCGGACAGCCTGCGCACATGACGGGCGGACGAGGCGGAACGTTTTCCGCCACGCGCGCCACGGGCGGCAACGCGTCGAAAGCTTCGCCTACGCGCTGTACAGACAGTTCTCCCTGCACGCCGAACAAAGCTTTTCCCGTACAAGCAATGCCGTTTATTTTCAACTCTTCTTCAATGAACGGCTCTCCCTCCTCCACGACGTACAGCGCGCGAACACGTTTGGCGAATGCCGAAACGGAGGATACAGGTATGGGATGAACGCTACCTATCTTAAATACGTTGGCGTTCGGCAACGCCTCTTTCACGTAATCGTACGCCACGCCCGAACAAACGACGCCGATCTCCGTTTCCTTCGTGTACTCCGCGCGGTTGATCGGCAATGTTTCCGCGTACGCGCGCAACGCCGCTTCGCGCTTTTCCAAAACGACGTGCCTGCCTATGGCGTTGGACGGCATCATGACGTATTTTCCCGAATCTTTGCGATAGGGTTTTAAGGGAAGTTCTTCCCGTTCCGAAAGTTCCACGACTCCGTGCGAATGCGCCACGCGCGTCGTTTCCCGAAGCAATACGGGCGTATCGAAGCGTTCGCTAATCTCGTAAGCAAGCTTGACGAATTCCAACGCTTCCGCCGCCGAGGACGGCTCTAACATCGGCACGTGCGCGCTCTTGGCGTAATACCGAGAATCCTGCTCGTTCTGCGAAGAGTGCATGCCCGGATCGTCCGCCACGACGAGCACGAAACCCGCGTTAACGCCCGTATACGCCGCCGTAAACAACGGATCTGCCGCCACGTTCAAGCCCACGTGCTTCATGCACGCCATACTCCGCGCGCCTGCGATTGCCGCGCCGAGCGCAACCTCCGTCGCCACCTTTTCGTTGGGCGCCCATTCCGCGTGCACGCCGTCGAATTTCGCGAAACTTTCCGCGATTTCCGTGCTGGGCGTACCGGGGTATGCCGAAAGCACCGTCACGCCGGCTTCGTACGCGCCGCGCGCGATCGCTTGGTTCGTCAATAATAAATCTTTCATTCGTAATCCTCTTTCGTTATTCTCTCTTTACAATAGCGCGGAAAGCTCCGTTTCTTTCACGAAACCGTTAAAGGAAGCCACGCAAACGATCTCCCCCTTTCCGTCCCGAAGCACGACCTCGCTGACCGTGTTTCTGCCGACGCGCGCCTTTTCCCGTGCCGTAGCCGTCACCTCGTCCGTCAAAACGGCTTTCAAATAGCTGATATTGCCCGTTTGCGTAACGGTGACGGGATGCAAATAGTTGGCGTGCACGGCAAAAGCAAAATCGGCGAGGGTATACAGCATACCGCCCTGCGCGCAGCCGTGCGCGTTGCGGTGCTTTTCCGAAACACACGCGCGTACCACGGCGCAAGTTTCATCCACCGACATTATTTCCGCGCCCATGCCCTGCACGAACGCGTCCTTTTTGAAATACGCCCGTATCCTTTCTTCTCTCGTCATAGCTCTGCTCCTTATTCGTTTTATTTTTTTCGCCGAAATCAATGCAAGCGAAGCCCTTTCGGATAGTGGTTCTTCACCGTACCGTTGACGGCTTTACCAAGCCCTACGGGGTACCCGTGTACGCAAACGACGCACCATCCGTTTTCCACGCCGTCGCAGGAAAAAGTTTCGCCGCGCAGGTATTTTTTCAAACGTTCGTCCTCGGCTTCGAAATCCGCCACGTTACGTAATTGCGATTTTTTTACGGCAAGCGCGAGCGAATGCGACGGCTCGAAACGACCGTTCCGCGCTTCGCCGAGCCGCACCCCGACGCGCAAAACCGACAAATCTTTCCAATCGAACATGTCTTCGGGCAATTCGTACAACATACCGTTCGCCTCGTACAGCCGCTCGGCAAAACGCGTTTTGAAAAAGCTTTTCTCAAAATCGCGATATGCCCGCTCCGCCTCGCGCGAACACCACGACTTTTGCGGTTTTATACGGCTTTCCCACATTTCCGCACGCTCCGTTTTTTCAAACAACGCCGCAAAATGCCCCTCGCCGCGCACGCGGTGCGGATACAATTTCTCCTGCCGCAACAGCCGCATTTCAGGGTGCGAAGCCAAGTAATCGCATACCTGCCCCTCGTCTTCCTCTTCGGAAAAGGTGCACGTGGAATATACGAGCCTACCGCCGACGCGCAACATTTTCGTGCCCTCGTTCAAAATACAGCGTTGCCGCTTCGCGCACAGCGCGACGTTTTCTTCGCTCCATTCCGCCAACGCCTCTTCGGCGTTTTTGCGGAACATCCCCTCGCCCGAACAGGGCGCGTCTATCAGAATTTTATCGAAATACCCGACGAATTTTTTGGCGAGCGTTTCCGGCAATTCGCTGACCACCGCCGCGTTTTTTATCCCCATACGCTCGATATTTTGCGAAAGAATTTTCGCGCGCGCGGCGATCGGTTCGTTGACGACGATCAACCCTTCGCCCTGCATGGCGCACGCGATTTGCGTGCTTTTTCCGCCCGGCGCGGCGCATAAATCCAACACGCGTTCCCCGGGGCGCACCGCAAGCAGCGGCGCGGCGCACATTGCCGACGGCTCTTGCGAATAGAACAGCCCTGCCGCGTGGTACGGGGAAGCCCCTAAACGCTCCCCGTCCCGATAAAAGCCGTTTTCTTCCCACGGAATACGCTCGCCCAAAGAAGGCAACACCGCGCGAAGCTCCGCCGCGTCCCCTTTCAACGGGTTCAAGCGCACGCCGCGATAAGGTTCTTTATCGTAAACGGCAAAAAACGCCGCTTGTTCCTCGACGGGAAGCTGTTTTCGCATACGTTCGACAAACGCTTTCGGCAAATCCGCCATGCCTCACACCCCCAAATACGCGGCAAACTCCGCCGCCGTAAGCACGCGCGCTTTGCCTTTTTTCACCGACTGCAACCGCGCGCCGCCCTCGTCCTCGAAACAGACGTACACGTCGCATCTTTCCGCGTGCGAAGTGAAGATCGCCGCCTGCCCGTAAGCCGCGCTTAAAAGTCGCTTCGACAACGGCAATTCCAGCTCCAACGGGTGCGAAAAGCAAACGAGCTTGTTTTTCAGCAAGCCGTCTTTCGCCCGTTTACGCTTTTCTTTATCGGCAAAACGGTAGAATTCCGTCTTGGCGCGCTCTCGTTCCTCTCGCCGCCGTTCCTGCTCCGCGCGATAGGCAAGCAACGCGGTAGACGTTCCCGTTTCGATTTCGTAATTTTCGATTTTGCCGAGCGTAATCCCGTACTTTTCCAACAACGCGGACAAGGTGACGTCCTCGCCCGCCGCGCGGCACATCGCCTCGGCAATGCGCATGGTGGCGTAGGCGTCGTCCACGGCGCGGTGCGCAACGAACTGCACCCCCAAATCTTCGGCGATCGCCCCCAACCCGAACTGCCGAGAAAAATCCCCGATCGTATTCATATACAAAAACTGCGTATCCGCAAAGGAGAAAGAAAAGGACGGCAACCCGAAACGGATACTCTCCAAATTCAGATATTTCACGTCGTTCATCGTCGCGTGCCCGACGACGAGCGTATTTTTATCCTGCAACAGCGCGTAAATCCGCTCTGCGCGTTGCGGAAAGGTGGGGCAAGCCTTAAATCCGCCGTACTCGTACGGCAAAACCAGCCCCTGCTCCCCCTTGCGATCGGTGAGATGGAAGCCGCCCTGCGGATTGATAAGCAAATCCTCTTTTTCCAAAATATGAAATTTTTCGTCCGTCAGGCAATATCCGAAAGCGCAAATTTTCGCCGCTTTTTTGGACACGACCGAACATTCGATATCGAAAAACAAATACCGCATACCATTTCCTTTCGAGGCATGAAAAATCTCTCCGCAAAGCGAAGTCCGCGGAGAGAAGCTCTATACGTTAGTTCTTGGGTGTAATGACCTTCTTGCCGCCCATGTACGGCTGCAACGCCTCGGGAACGGTAACGCTGCCGTCCGCTTGCAAATGATTTTCCACAAAAGCGATCAACATACGCGGCGGCGCGACGACCGTGTTGTTTAAGGTGTGCGCCAACTGCGTTTTTCCGTTTTCGTCCTTATAGCGAATGCCCAAACGGCGCGCTTGCGCGTCGGTGAGATTGGAACAAGAACCGACCTCGAAATACTTCTTTTGACGGGGACTCCACGCCTCCACGTCGCAACTCTTGTATTTCAAATCGGCAAGATCGCCCGTACAGCAACCGAGCTGACGTACGGGAATATCCAAGGAGCGGAACAGCTCTACCGTATAGCTCCACAGTTTTTCGTACCATGCGTCGCTCTCTTCGGGACGGCAAACGACGATCATTTCCTGCTTTTCAAATTGATGAATGCGGTATATGCCGCGTTCTTCGATGCCGTGCGCGCCCTTTTCCTTACGGAAGCAGGGGGAATAGCTCGTCAACGTAAGCGGCAGCTTTTTGCCGTCGATGATCTGCCCCATGAAACGCCCGATCATCGAATGTTCGGACGTGCCGATAAGGTACAAATCCTCCCCTTCGATCTTGTACATCATGTTTTCCATTTCGTCGAAACTCATCACGCCCGACACGACGTCGCCGTGAATCATGTACGGCGGAATGACGTAGGTGAAACCTTTATCGATCATGAAATCGCGCGCGTACGTCAGCACCGCCGAATGCAACCGCGCAATGTCGCCCGTCAAATAGTAGAAGCCCTGCCCCGAAGTGCGACGGGCGGAATCCACGTCGATGCCGTCCAATTTTTCCAAAATATCCAAATGGTACGGCACTTCGAAATCGGGAACGAGCGGTTCGCCGAAGCGTTGCAACTCCACGTTCTCCGTATCGTCTTTTCCGACGGGCACGTCGTCCGCCACGATGTTGGGAATTGCCATCATCGCTTTTTTCAACGCCGCCTCGACTTCTTCCGTTTCCTTTTCCACGGCAAGCAAACGCTCCGCGTCCGCTTTCACTTGCGCTTTTACTTCTTCCGCTTCCGCGCGCTTACCCTCTTTCATGAGCGCGCCCACCTGTTTCGACAAAGCATTCCGCGCCGAACGAAGCGAATCGCCCTCGGCGATCAACGCGCGACGTTTTCCGTCCAGCGCGAGCGCGTCGTCCACGAGCGGCAACTTATGGTCTTGGAATTTTTTGCGAATGTTCTCGCGCACCCGTTCGGGATTGTTTCGGATAAGATTGATATCGATCATCTGTACACCTCCGTATACTCAGGCGAACCGTTTTGCCGATTTCGCCTCGTTTATGCGTAATTTTCTAAAAAACCGACGTCGCCACCGCCGCCCTACCGACGAAGTATCGCGCCGTCGTCCAATGTTATTATACAACTTTTCCCCCGTAAATGCAAATAAAACAATACTACTAAACCCGATTTTCCTGCAATTTTCCTTAAAAAGCTTGTATTTTTCCGCGGCGTATGCTATAATGTAGTATACGCGCGCTTATACGCGCGTAGGGCAAGCTCGCCTTGTCGATTTCGATTTTTTCGGAGAAAAGCCATGAAGAAGAACAAAAAGAACACGGAATATATTTCCGACAAGGAAAAGCGCGATCGCCGTTTCCGCGCCGCTTTTCCGACGCCGAAGAAAAAAACGGTCGTTTCGCCCCATGACGTAAAACGCTTCTACGCCACCGCGCAGGAGGGGCTTTCCGCCGCGCAAGTGGCGGAACGGACGGAACAAGGGCTCGTCAATAAATCGGGAAAGAAATACTCGAAAAGCTATCGCAGTATCTTCTTCGGAAATTTATTCACCTTTTTCAACCTGCTCTGCGTAATCGCCGCGATCGCGCTTCTGACGGCGCATGCGCCGATCTCGCAATATCTCTTCGTACTCATCTTCCTTGCGAATATATCGTTTAGTATCTTTTTGGAAATCCGCGCGAAGCGTAAACTCGACAAATTATCCATTCTCTCCTCCCCCACGGCGAAAGTCGTACGCGGCGGTTGCAAAATCGATATTCCCGTAGAGGAGATTGTCATCGACGACGTATTGTTGCTCTCCGCAGGGCAACAAGTGCCTGCCGACTGTATTGCCTTAGAGGGCATGGCGGAATTTAACGAATCCCTGCTTACGGGCGAATCGGTCGCCATAAAAAAAGAAGACGGAGACGATATTTTCGCGGGCTCGTTCGTCGCGAGCGGTAAAATGGCGGCGCGCGTCAATAAAATCGGCGACGACACCTATATCAGCAAACTGACGGCGAAAGCGAAAACGTACAAACGCCCCAACTCGGAGATCATGAACTCCCTTTCGACGTTTATCCGCGTAATCGGTATTCTCATCGTTCCCGTCGCGATTTTGATGTTTTTGACGAACTTCAAAGCGAACGGCGGCAGTTGGGAAGTCATTAAGGCGCAAGGCGGTTTTTGGCACGTCCTCAGCGGCGAAACGACGAACGGTATGCTCAGCCTTACCCTTCAAAAAACGGCTTCCGTCATCATCGGCATGATCCCGTCGGGCTTGCTCCTGCTTACCACCGTCGCCCTCTCCACGGGCATGATTCGCTTGGCAAAGTACAACACGCTCGTACAAGACATGTACTCCCTCGAAATGCTCGCGCGCGTCAACGTGCTCTGCTTGGATAAAACGGGCACGATCACCGACGGCAGAATGAAAGTCAGCGATTGCATTTTGCTCGGCTCGACGTCGGAATACGGCGTGGACGACATTTTAGGCTCTATGCTCGCCGCGTTGGACGACAACAACCAAACTTCCATCGCTTTATACGAACGCTTCGGGCATTCCTCGGCGTTGCAGCCGATCGCCACCCTCCCCTTCTCCTCCGTGCGAAAACTTTCCGCCGTCACTTTCGAAGAGGCAGGCACGTACGTCATGGGCGCGCCCGAGTTCGTCTTAAAGCCCGTACCCGTACGCATCGACAAAATTGTAAAACAATACGCGCAAATGGGGCTTCGCGTGCTTGTCGTCGCGCACGCGGCAGGTGCGATACAAGGCGATAAAGTACCGGCAGGCTTGCGCGCGGTAGCCATTATAACGCTGTCGGACAACGTCCGCCCCGACGCCGTGGAAACGATAAAATGGTTTCGGGAAAACGACGTCGCTGTTAAGGTTATTTCGGGCGACAACCCCGTCACCGTTTCGGAAGTCGCACGCAGAGCCGGCATTAAAAACGCTTCGCAATTTATCTCCCTCGAAGGGCTTTCCGATATCGACGTCGAAAACGCCGCCAATCAATATACCGTATTCGGCAGAGTCACCCCCGAGCAAAAGGCTATTTTGATCCGCTCGATTAAAAACGCCGGCAATACGGTCGCCATGACGGGCGACGGCGTAAACGATATCCTCGCTATGAAAGAAGCCGATTGCGCCGTAGCGTTAGGTTCGGGCAGCGAAGCGGCGCGCAACGTTTCCAACCTCGTTTTGCAGGACAACAACTTCGGTTCCATGCCGAAAATCGTAAACGAGGGCAGAAGAGTTATCAACAACGTGAAAAATTCTTCTGCGCTCTATATCATGAAAACTTTGCTGATTTTAATTCTCGCCGCCGTTTGTATCTCGATAAAGAGTAAATACTTCTTCACGACGGACAACATGCTCATGTTCGAGTTCTTCGTCAGCGCGTTGCCCTCGACGGTGCTTTCCCTGCAACCGAACACAAACCGCGTCAAAGGGAAATTTATCCCGTACGTACTAAGCCGTTCGATCCCCGGCGCGCTTACCATGGCAATCGCCATACTCACGCTGTATATCGCGCATAATTCTTCCCTCGGCGAAACGTTCGGATTGATGAACGCAGGCAAGGAAACGTACGAATACAACGCCCTTTTGATTATCGCGCTTACCTTTACGGGGCTCGTCATGCTCTACCGCATTTGTCAACCCTTCAATTTGGTGCGCACGGTGCTGTTTATCGTCGCCGCATTGCTTTGTTGCACGATGATTTCCGTCCCCGCGCTCGGTCAAATCGTATACGAACATTGGTCGGAAGTGCATTTCACCCTGCCGCAAGTCCTGCTCATGATCATCATCGTACAGGCAAGCTTCCCCGTTTCGGGCTTCCTCATCAAAGCTTTCGATATGCTAAATCCCGCTTCGTCCGACTAAACGAGCGGCAATATTACCTAAAATCATACATTAAAACGGCGGCGCATTCGCACCGCCGTTTTTTTTATTCAACGCATACCTGCCCATATCGTTTTGCGGTATGCGTCAGGCTTTCTTTTCCACGGACAATCCGTCGCCCGTTGCCGCCACGACGAGCGTATCGCCCGCCTGCAAATTCCCCGACAAAATCCTACGCGCAATCGCCGTTTCCAACGTATGCTGCATATACCGCTTTAACGGTCTTGCCCCGTATACGGGATCATAACCGCTGTCGATAATGCGCCCTATCGCTTCGTCCGTCAATTCCAATCGCAGCTGCTTTTCTTCCAAGCGGCGAGAAAGCTCTTCGGCGAGCAAATGCACGATCTTGCCGACTTCGGCTTTCGTAAGCGGCTTGAAAAACACGATTTCGTCCAAACGGTTTAAGAATTCGGGACGGAAGGAACTTTTCAACAAACGTTCCACCTCCGCCTTTGCCGCCTCGGAAATCTCGCCGCCGTCGGTGATGCCGTCCAATATCGCGGACGAGCCGAGATTGGAGGTGAGGATAATGACGGTGTTTTTGAAATCGACCGTCCTGCCCTGCCCGTCGGTAATTCGCCCGTCGTCCAACACCTGCAACAGCACGTTAAAGACGTCGGGATGCGCCTTTTCCACTTCGTCGAACAAAATTACGCTGTACGGTTTCCTGCGCACCGCTTCGGTAAGCTGTCCGCCCTCGTCGTAGCCGACGTATCCCGGAGGCGCGCCGATCAGCCTCGAAACGGAATACTTTTCCATATACTCGCTCATATCGATACGCACCATGTTCTTTTCTTCGTCGAAGAGAGCGCGCGCAAGCGTTTTGGCAAGCTCCGTCTTCCCCACGCCCGTAGGGCCGAGAAAGAGGAACGAACCGATCGGACGATTCGGATCGGCAATACCCGCGCGAGAGCGCAGGATAGCCTCCGCAACCGCAGTCACCGCCTCGTCCTGCCCGATGACGCGTTCGTGCAAAGTATCGTCGAGCCGCAACAATTTCTCCCGTTCGCCCTCCATAAGTTTCGCCACGGGAATGCCCGTCCACCGCGCCACAATCCGCGCGATCTCCTCTTCGCTCACTTTATCCCGAAGAAGGCTGTTTTCGTTTGAACGCACACCTGCCCCCGTCGTTTTCGCCTTTTCGCATTCTTCCAACTGCTTCTTCAAGGCAGGAATTTCGCCGTATTGCAATTCGGACGCCGTCTGCAAATCGTACTCGCGTTGCGCCTTTTCCAAACGCGCGTTCGCCGCTTCCAAGTCCTCGCGCAACTTTTGTACTTTTCCGATAGAATCGCGCTCGTTTTCCCATTTCGCTTTCATTTGCGCGTATTGCGCACGATGTTCGGAAAGCTCTTTTTCGATTTCCGCAAGGTGGGTGCGTGAAAGCGCGTCCGTTTCCTTTCGCAAAGCGTTTTGTTCGATTTCCAGCTGCATAATCTTACGGGACGCTTCGTCCATTTCCGACGGCATCGACTGCATCTCCGTCTTGATCAACGCGCACGCCTCGTCCACGAGGTCGATGGCTTTATCGGGCAAAAAACGGTCGGTGATGTACCGATTGGAAAGCGTAGCCGCCG
>CAYWML010000039.1:0-12938 GCA_964459515.1 uncultured Clostridia bacterium
CGCCGACCTCGTCCTTACCAAGGACGCGCTCTACCAACTGAGCCATAGCAGCATAACAATTACTATGCTATTATAGTGAAATTTACGGGAAAAGTCAAGCCGAATAACCGCTTTTTGGGAAATTTTTTTGTATTTTAAGAAAAATTATACGCTATACGAAAATTTTAAGGGGAGCTACGCAAGTTTTTCGGGAAAAGCTTGGCGCGCCGATTTGCTTTTTGTCGCAATACATGCTATAATATCGTCAAGAAGGTGATAGCATGGCACGATTAAAAAGATTTTTCGCATATTACAAACCGCATAAAAAAATGTTCTTGACGGACTTGCTGTGTTCTTTTACGATTTCCGTTTGCAATATGTTTTATCCTATGATAGCGCGAAACATTATGAATGATTACGTTCCCAACGGCAGTTTGCGCCTGTTGTGCACATGGGCGTTGGTGCTTGCGGCTATTTATGCCTTGAAAAGCGTATTGACGTACGTAGTCGGGTATTGGGGGCACGTCCTCGGCGTTCGCATTCAGGGCGATATGCGGCGCGATTTGTTTCGGCATATAGAAACGCTTCCGTTTTCCTATTTCGACGAACATCAAACGGGCGGTATCATGTCGAGAATACTCAACGACTTGTTCGAGGTTTCCGAATTGGCACACCACGGTCCCGAGGATATGTTCAATTCTTTCATTTCGATTATCGGCGCAATCGTAATGCTTTGTTTGATAAATCCGTGGCTCGGGCTTATTGTTTTATGCTATATCCCGTTTATGATATTTTTTGCGGCGAAGGCGCGCGCGAAAATGAACGCCGCGTTTGACGAATCTCGCAAAAAAGTCGCAGAGTTGAATGCCGAAGTGGAATCTTCCGTTTCGGGCATACGAATTACGAAAGCGTATAACGCCGAAAAAACGGAAGTTGAAAAATTCGACGCCGTAAACGAGCGTTTTAAGAATGCGAGGGCACGTTCCTATCGCGCGATGGGCAGTTTTCAGGCAGGTATGTCTGCGTTTAACGACTATTTATATCTTCTCGCGTTGGTTTCGGGCGGACTTTTGTTTTTCTATAACGTTATTTCCGCCCCCGATTTTACGGCTTATATTTTGTATATCACCATGCTTTTGACGCCTATTCGCACGATTATCAACCTGTTTGAACAGTTGCAGGACGGTTTAACGGGCTTCAATCGCTTTTGCGAGCTTATGGATGCTCCGTCGGAATACGAACCGAGCGCTCCGATCGATTGTATCCCGGACGGCGATATCGAGTTTAAGCACGTTAATTTCAGTTATAACAACGGAGAGGGCAAAGGCGAAGAAGTACTCAAAGACGTAACGTTTACGGTTAAAAAAGGCGAAACGGTCGCTTTGGTAGGCTCGTCGGGCGGCGGCAAGACGACGGTGTGCCATTTGTTGCCGCGTTTCTACGTTTGTCGCGACGGGGAAATTTCTATCGGCGGCGTGCCGATAAATTCCGTTGCTACGGTTACGTTGCGCGAACAAATCGCCGTAGTATCGCAGGACGTTTTTCTCTTTGCAGGCAGTATACGGGATAATATATTGTACGGCGCGGCGACGGCTACGGAAGCGGAAATGCTGTTGGCGGCAAAGCGCGCCAATATACACGATTATGTTATGTCGTTGCCCAACGGTTACGATACGGAGGTCGGGGAACGCGGCGTAAAGCTTTCCGGCGGACAAAAGCAACGCATTTCCATCGCAAGGGCGTTTTTGAAAAATCCGAAAATTTTGATTTTGGACGAAGCGACCAGCGCGTTGGACAACATGACGGAAATGATGATACAAAACGCTTTATCCGAACTTTCCGTCGGACGTACGACGATTGTTGTGGCGCATCGGCTTTCCACGGTGAAAAACGCAGATCAAATTCTCGTTTTTTCGGACGGAGAAATTATCGAACGCGGAACGCACGATACGCTCGTCGGTTTGGAAGACGGATTATACGCGCGGTTATATCGTTATCAATTCAAGGAATAAAAAATGTCCCGAGGCGCATGCGCGCTTCGGGACGATTTTGGCAGGGGCTATAAGAATTGAACTCATCTCATTGGTTTTGGAGACCAAGGCACAACCACTATACCAAACCCCTAAATAACGTAGCTATTATATAATAAAAAAAATCTTTTGTCAAACGTTTTTCGGTTAAAAATAACGGAATTTTCAAGAAAAACCGTTAAAAAACGATTTTCAAAGTAAATTTCCGTCGGCACGCTAATCGAATTGACTTTTTCGTATAAATCGTATAGAATAAAATACAAAGCTAAGGGCAGAGGTTGCGCTATGAAAAAGACGATTACGCTGTATACGGACGGGGCTTGTTCCGTAAATCCCGGGATAGGGGGGTATGCCGGAATTTTAATGTTCGGCGATATTAAAAGAGAATACAGCGGCGCGGAGAAACAGACAACGAACAACCGCATGGAGATTTTGGCGGTCATCGAAGGCTTAAAACGCTTAAAATATCCCTGCTCCGTAGACGTTTACAGCGATTCGGCGTACACGGTCAACGCTTTTCTCAACGGTTGGATTTACGCATGGAAAAAGAACGGGTGGAAAAAAGCCGATAAAAAACCCGTCCAAAATGTCGATCTGTGGGAGGAACTGTACGCTTTGACGCGCGTGCACGAAGTGCGTTTTCACAAAGTGGCAGGGCACGCCGACAACGCGATGAATAATCGCTGTGACGAGTTGGCGCGCGCCGCCGTTGTCGCCCTTCGCGGAACGCTTTCCGAGGAGGAGCTTGCCGAACTTTCTTCGTCGCATACGGAAGATTAAAGGCAAAAAACGAAAAAAACTTATATTTCGCCGAGAAAAAGCCATACTATATAATAACACCGCGCTATTGCGACGTTTGTTGTTGCGCGGTATTGTCTATATAAAGGATAGATCGGTTATGCGAAGTAGTAAAAAGACGAACGAGAACGAGCGCGAGAATACGAGGCGTATTATTCTCGTTCTTTTTATATTTTCGTTGCTTTGCGGCGTATTCGGCGTGCTTTGTTTGAACGGATTGCGGCGTATTTATCCGTTGAAGGGCTTTTTTCTCCTTTCGGTCGTGTACGGCACGGGAATAATCGGCGTGTATTTATGGGGTGTATGGATGGCGTTACGCGGAAAAACGAGCGGCGTTCGTATGCTTATCGGCGTTTACGTTTGCGCGCTTTTTCTCTTTCTATTATTTATTCTGTTGGAAAGAACGGGATTTTTTGGCGTATTGCGAAATAAGGAACGGCTTGCGGCGTATCTCCGAGGCGCAGGCGCGTGGATGCCGCTTGCGTATATAACGCTACAATTTTTACAAGTAGTCGTTTTGCCAGTCCCGGGGATAGTCAGCACGATGGCGGGCGTTGCGCTTTTCGGTGCATTTTCTACCATGCTGTACAGCATGATCGGTATTCTTGCCGGATCGATCGCGGCGTTTTTTATCGGGCGAAAGTTCGGCGGAAAAGCCGCCTCGTGGATCGTCGGGGAGAAAACCTTGCAAAAATGGCAAGAGAAATTAAAGGGGAAGGATAATTTCTTTTTGACGGTCATGTTCCTTTTGCCTCTGTTTCCCGACGACGTTTTGTGTTTCGTGGCAGGCTTATCTTCGATGTCCGCAAAATTTTTTTTGATAATGATTACGATAACGCGCTTCGTAAGTATAGCGTGCACGTGCTACGCGGCGGATTGGTTTCCGTTAAGCACGCGCGGCGGCAGATTTGCGTGGTTGGCTTTTTTGATTGCAGGCGTATTGCTCGCATGGTTGTTTTATAAGTATTTCGAGAAAAATTTCACGCGTTTTCCGAAAAAACTGTCTTCCGAGAAAATGCGCGCCGCGCACAAAGCGCGGAAGAAAAAAACGAAAAAAAAGATTTTACGAAAAACTTGATTGCAACACTTGCAATTTTTACGGCTTTGGAGTATAATGTTATTTGGTAAAAGTTGTCGAAAATGCATATTTTTTACGGCGCATGGACGGCAAAAGAAAAATCTTAGAAGGAGAGAGCATGGATAAAATTCAATTATTGCAGGAGCGAAAAGCGAAGATCGCCGCGGCAAGCAAATCCGTTCGCGCGGATATTGCCGCATTGATTGACGAAAACAGCTTTGTCGAGTTGTCTGCATTTAGTTTTTCAAAAAATGAATTTTATAACGAAGAGATTGCAGGCGAGGGCGTCGTCACGGGTTTTGCGACCATAAACGATAGTCCCGTTTATATCGTCGCGCAAAATTTCGAGGCGTTGCAAGGCGGCGTATCGAAAGCGGCGTGCGATAAGATCGTAAAGTGTATCGATTTGGCGGAGCAAAACGCAACGCCGATTTTGTACGTTTTGAACACGCACGGCGTGCAGGTAGGCGAAGGCGTCACCGTATTGGAGGGCTTGGCGAACGTATTGCGCCGTAGCGCGCGTTTGAAAGGCATCACCGTGCAGTACGCGTTGATCAACGGTGACGTGTACGGTTCGGCGGCTATTCTTGCCGCCACGGCAGACGTTTGCTTCTTCATGGAAAAGAAGAGCGTGCTTGCCGTCAACAGTCCTTTCGTACTGTCGGCGAAAGCAGGGAAAAATCTTCCGAAAGAAGAGGTCGGCGGTATCGACGCGTTGACGGAAGCGGGGCTGGCTTCGATTTCCGTATCGTCGCTCGCCGCAGTAAAGGAAAAAATTTCCGAAATCAACGCTTACCTTTCGCAACCGATGATCGACGCGGAATTGAACGCGAGCGTTCCAGCCTTAAACGAGAGCGTATCGGCAGAAGGAATTTTGCGTATTTTCGAATCCTACGTAGAGCTTGGCAAAACTTGCGCTTCGGAAGTGCGCACGGTGCTCGGACGTATCGGCGGCATTTCCGTGGCGGCAGTCGTTTTCGACGGAAAAGAAGAAGCCGTTGCGTTGACGGAAAACAACCTTGCGAAGATTAAAGCGTTTGCCGAATTTTCCGCATGTTATAACTTGCCGTTCGTAACTTTCGCGGACGTGCAGGGGCTGTTGCCTTGCGCTTGCGTAAACAATAGCCGCGCCATGCGTATTATCGGCGAATATTTGAATGCTATGGAGGCTATCGATACGGCAAAGCTTGCCGTCGTGTACAATCGCGCTATCGGTTTGGGGTATTCGTTGTTTGCCTCCAAATCCGCAGGCTTCGATTACGCGTGTGCTTTCGCAAACGCGCAGATCGCTTTGTTCGACGGAGCAAAAGGCGCGCAGATCGAGCTGGGCGGCACTTGCTCGGATAAAGCCGCGTTGGCTGCGCGCTACGCGGACGAAAACGCCGATCCGATCCATGCGGCGAAAGACGGCTATATCGACGCGATTATAGAACCGCAGTTCGTAAAACAACATCTCGTTGCTTCTTTGCAAATGTTGATGCGGTAACGGGAGGGCGCGCTATGTTGGCAAATTTATTGAGTGCGGCAACGTCGGACGCGGCGAACGAGTCCTCTAAAATCATTACGCGCGTAGGTATCGGCGAGGCGTCGTTAGACGCGTTGATTGGGCTGATCGTCGTGTTTTTGGGAATTGCGTTTTTGATATTCGTCGTTTGGGGCGCAGGAAAGATTACGGCTGCTTTTGCGGAGAAACTTTCCGCTAAAATGGCAACGCTCGCCGCGCAAGAGGCGGAGCTGCCACCGTCGATTTCCGCGGCGGAAAGCACGGCTGAGGACGGCGTATCGGAAGAGACAGTCGCTGTGATTACGGCGGCTTTGACGGCGTATTACCAAACGAATGCGCCTGCGTGCGAATTTACGGTAAAAAGAATTAAGAGAATTTAAGGAGAGAAGAATATGCGTAATTTTATCATCACGGTAAACGGTAAATCTTATGAAGTGGGCGTCGAAGAAGTCGGCGCGAGCGGCGCAACGGTTGCAACACCCGTAACACCCGTTGCTAAAACGGCGGAATCGCCGAAAGCGGCTGCAACGCCGTCAGCTCCTGCCGAGGGCGAAAAACTTCTTTCTCCCTTCCCCGGGTTAATCAAAGGCTTGCTCGTTGCGGACGGCGCGACGGTAAAAGCAAACCAACCGATTTTGGTGTTGGAAGCGATGAAGATGGACAACGACATCACCGCGCCTTGCGACGGCGTAGTGCATTTCCAAGTGGCGAAGGGCGCGACCGTGGAATCGGACGCCGTGCTTGCGGTTATCGCTTAAAAGCTCGATAAGGAGTAACGGATGATGTTGAACAACTTGTTGGCAAACGTCGGCGAAATGTTCCGTAATCTTTGGCAAAATTCGGGATTGTATAGCGGAACTTGGGAAAACTACGTTATGCTTCTCGTTTCTTTCGTTTTAATGTACCTTGCCATTGTAAAGAAGTTCGAGCCGCTTTTGCTTTTACCGATTGCTTTCGGTATGTTTTTAATCAATCTTCCCGGAGCATACGACGTACTTTGGGGTACGTATCCGGAAGGTGCGGAGCATGTTTATGAAAACGTTGAAAACAGAGGCTTGCTTTGGTATTTGTTTTACGGGGTAGAGCATGTTATCTATCCGCCGCTTATTTTCCTCGGTATCGGCGCAATGACCGATTTCGGTCCGTTGATTTCCAATCCGAAAAGTATGCTGATCGGTGCGGCGGCGCAGCTCGGTATTTTCCTTACGTTGATCGGCGCGGTCGTGTTGGGCTTCGATCTTGCGGCTGCTTGCTCCATTGCAATCATCGGCGGCGCAGACGGTCCTACGGCTATCTACGTAACGCAGGTATTGGCGAAGTTTACCGATGAAAATTTGCTTTCCGCAATCGCGGTTGCGGCGTATTCGTATATGGCGTTGATCCCCATTATTCAAAAGCCGCTTATGAAGCTTATCGTCCCGAAAAAAGAACGGCAGATCAAGATGAAGCCGTTGCGCAAGGTCAGCAAAGCGGAGAAGATAATATTCCCCGTGCTCGTCACCTTGGTCGTGGGCTGTTTGTTGCCAGACGCAGTGCCGCTTCTCGGCATGTTGATGCTCGGTAACTTGTTGAAAGAATCGGGCGTATGCGATCGGCTCTCTTCGCAGGCGCAAAACGGACTTATGAATACGATTACGATTTTCCTCGGCGTATCCGTAGGCTGTAAGGCATACGGCGGAACGTTTTTGACGTTCGGCACGTTGAAGATTATCGCTTTAGGTTTGGTGGCGTTCTGTTGCGGTACTATCGGCGGTTTGTTGATGGGCAGGCTGATGTGCAAGCTTTCTAAGGGCAAAATCAATCCGCTTATCGGTAGCGCAGGCGTGTCTGCGGTGCCTATGGCGGCGCGCATTTCCGAGGACGTCGGGCGCGAAGAAGATCCCAACAATCACTTGCTTATGCACGCAATGGGGCCTAACGTCGCCGGCGTAATCGGCTCGGCGATAGCGGCAGGCTTCCTGATTTCGTTATTTTGATTTGAGGTTATAAGATACTATGGAACTGAATTTGGAAAAGAAAAAAGTCATGCTGACGGAAACGATTTTGCGTGACGCGCATCAATCGCAAGCGGCAACGCGTATGCGCATCGATGAAATGTTGCCCGTTTTGGAACAGTTAGACGATATCGGCTACTATTCTATCGAGGCGTGGGGCGGCGCGACGTTCGATTCGTGTTTGCGTTTCTTAAACGAAGACCCTTGGGAACGTTTAAGAACGTTAAAAGCGCATTTGCATACGCCCATTCAAATGCTGTTGCGCGGGCAAAACCTGCTCGGCTATCGGCATTATGCCGACGATTTGGTAGAGAAATTCGTCGCAAAATCCATCGAAAACGGCGTCGGCGTAATTCGCGTATTCGACGCGTTAAACGATCCGCGCAATTTGGAAACTTCCATGCGCGCAATAAAGAAATACGGCGGCGTTTGCGAAGCGACGATTTGCTATACGAGCGCGGTCGTAGACGGACAAGAAATTTTCACGAACGAGTATTTCGTGAATTTGGCAAAGCAACTCGAAGAGCGCGGCGCGGACAACATCTGTTTGAAAGATATGGCAAACCTGCTGTTGCCTTTTAAGGCGTACGAGCTGGTAAAAGCCTTAAAGGCGGCATTAAAACCCACGACGAAGCTGCACCTGCATACGCATAATACGACGGGTACGGGCGATATGGTCTATTTAATGGCGATTTTGGCTGGCGTAGATATCGTCGATACGGCGTTGTCTCCGCTCGGAAACGGTACGTCGCAGCCTGCGACGGAACCGCTTGTCGCAACCCTCAGCGGTACGCCGTACGATACGGGGATCGATATAAACAAATTGTTGCCTATCGTAAAGCATTTCAAAACCGTTGAAAAACGGCTTATCGACGATAAGATTCTTAACCCGAAATCGAAGGGAATCGACGTAAACACCCTTCTTTATCAAGTGCCCGGAGGCATGCTTTCCAATCTCTTAAATCAGCTTGAAAAAGCGGGAAAAGCCGATAAATTGACGGAATGCTTGGCGGAAGTTCCCAACGTAAGAAGAGATTGCGGCTATCCGCCGCTTGTAACGCCGTCCTCACAAATCGTCGGCACGCAAGCCGTTTTGAATGTAGTGATGGGTGAACGCTATAAAATGGTATCCAAGGAAACAAAAGATTTGTTCGCAGGTAAATACGGTACGTTGCCTATGCCTTTGAACGAAGCGGTCGCACCGAAAGTTCTCGGCAACGCAGAAAGAATCGATTGTCGTCCTGCCGACTTGTTGGAGCCGGAGTATGAAACCGCAAAACGAAAATTACAGGAATTGGGTTATTACGAAAAAGAAGAGGACGTGCTGTCCTATGCCGTATTCGAACAGGTTGCGGAAAATTTCTTCAAATGGAGGGCGGCGCATAAAGACGGCGTAGATCGTTCCATGATTGATGGCGGCGTATACCCCGTTTGATTGAAGTTGTTGTGAAACTATATATGTGAAACATATCATCAAATGCGCAATCGGCTATATGTATATATGGTCGGTTGCGCAAATTTATTGACGTGAATTATTTCGTAAAAAATAATTCCATGAAACATATTTTGTGAAACTTTTTTATTTGTCTTTTTGCCTGAGGGATAAATTGAGCGAAAAAATGGCATATGGGAGGAAAACATGCAACGAGTAGCTGTAATCGGTGGCGGCGCGGCTGGTTTAATGGCGGCTTATAAGGCGGCTGAAAATGGTAATAGAGTTATTCTATTCGAGAAAAACGAGAAACTCGGAAAGAAAATTTATATCACGGGAAAAGGGCGGTGTAATTTCACCAATGATACGCCGCCTAACGATTTTTTGCAAAACGTGGTGCGTGGGGAGAAGTTTTTATACGGTTCTTTATATGCGTTTTCGCCGCAAGCGATGATGGATTTTATGGAACGCTTCGGGCTTTCGATTAAAGTAGAGCGTGGAAATCGTGTGTTTCCTTCATCCGATCACGCCAGCGACGTCACGAAAACGTTGGAAAAAGCTTGTCGTAGCGTCGGTGTGGACGTACATTTGAACGAAAAAGTAACCAAAATACAGTGTACTACGCCTAACATAATACCTATGTCTGACATTGTAGACGATACTACGCGTGATATAATACCTATGTCACGCGAGGTAATCGTCGTGACATCAGAGATGACGTATGCGTTCGATTCGGTAATTATCGCGACGGGAGGGCTCAGCTATCCTTCAACTGGTTCTACGGGGGACGGTTACGGCTTTGCGCGTGCGTTCGGGCATTCCGTAACGGAGCTTCGTCCGGGGCTTTGCGGCGTGAATTTATCCGATTCTTTTTTATTCGCCGTGCAAGGAATAACGCTTAAAAACGTCAATTTCTCCGTTTGGAACGGGGAAAAATGTGTTTATTCGCAATTCGGCGAATTGCTGTTTACGCACTTCGGCGTTTCCGGTCCAATCGTTTTGTCGGCGGCTTCTTGTATCAATCGCTTGTCTTTCGGCAATCTTCGCGCTTTTTTGGATTTTAAGCCTGCACTCGACGCGGAAACGCTCGATAAACGGCTTTTGCGTGATTTTGAAAAGTACAAGAACAAACAAATGATAAATGCTATGTGTGAGATATTACCGCAACGGCTCATCGCTCCCGTTCTAGCCGCCGCCTCCGTTTCTTCTACGAAGTGTGCCAACGTTTTAACGCGTGAAGAACGCGCGCGTTTGGTGCGTGCGTTGAAAGCCTTCCCGTTGTCGCTGAAAAGCTTGCGCGGATTCGAAGAAGCGATTATAACGTCGGGCGGCGTTGCGCTCGGCGAAATCGATCCGAAGACGATGGAGAGCAAACTGGCAAAGGGGATATATTTCTGCGGCGAAGTGTTGGACGTAGACGCTTTTACGGGCGGCTATAACCTGCAAATTGCTTTTTCTACGGGTTTTGTCGCGGGGAAAAGTATAAAATAGCTTGCAAAAGCTTGACGAAAACGAGAATATCCGTTATAATTTAATTATATGTTTTTTTACGCAAGCGCAACGCTTGCAAATATTTTGGAAAAGGAGCGGCGAAAATGACGATTATTCGCGGAGCAACGACCATCGAGCGCGATTGTAAGGAAGAAATTTCTCTTGCCGTAAAAACGCTTTTAGACGAAGTTTTTGCGCAAAACGCTTTGAAAAAAGAGGAAATTTGCGGCTTTTTGTTTTCGCTCACAGGCGATATCCATGCGTATCACCCTGCGAAAGCCGCACGGGAATGCGGCTACGATTACGCGCCGTTGTTCGCCGCCGTAGAACCGAGTATAGAAGGAAGCTTGCCTTTCTGTATCCGTTTGATGCTTTTCGTCGAACGAACGCTCGGTATGCCCGTAAAACACGTTTATCAAAAAGGAGCAAAAATGCTTAGAAAAGATCTTGCCGAAGTTTATAACATTGCCTTGGACGGTCCTGCCGGAAGCGGAAAAAGTTCCGTTGCGAAAGCCTTGGCGCGCGATTACAATATTTTGTATTTGGATACGGGCGCGATGTATCGCGCTTGCGCTTTGAAAGCCTTGCGTTCGGGGATCGATCCATCCGACGGAAAAGCGGTTGCCGAAATGCTTCCGAATTTGGAACTTAAAGTGGAATATCGCGACGGAAAGCAACATACGATTTTAGACGGCGAGGATGTTTCTTCCGCCATTCGAGAAAACGCGGTTTCCATGGCGGCTTCGCATATTTCCGTGCATTCCGCCGTACGCGTAAAAATGGTGGAGATGCAGCGTGAGATTGCAAAACGCATGTCTTGCGTGTTGGACGGACGGGATATCGGCACGGCGGTGTTGCCCGACGCTCGGTTTAAGTTTTTTATTACGGCAAACAGCCGCGTGCGCGCCTCGCGCCGTTTTGAGGAATTGAAAGCGCGCGGCGAACACGTCGATTTCGAGGCTTTGCACGCGGAGATCGTGGCAAGGGATAAGCAGGACAGCGAGCGGGAGGCTTCTCCGTTGCTTTGCGCGGAGGACGCCGTAGTTGTTGACACGTCCGAGCTGGACTTGGACGGCGTTGTGGCTAAGGTAAAAAGCTTGATTCAGGCGAAAATTTGACGTATACGAAAGGAGCGAAGTCTGCAATGCGCGACGAAACAGAAAAAAAATCGAAAAAAACGAAATCGATTACGGTTAAGGCGAATAAAAGCGGACGGCATATCTCGAAATTCATGAATTTCTTGCGTATCGCCGTATTGCCGATTTTTTACATTCTTAAACCTTATCGTTTTTACGGGAAAAGAAAAGCCGAAGACGGCGCGTGCATTTTTATTTCCAACCATTACGCTTTGTTCGATCCTGCGTATACGGCTTCCATGACTTGGGAAGTCGTGCATTACGTGGCGAAACGCGAGATTTTCGAAACGCCGGGGCTGGGTTTGCTTGCGCGCGGCGTAAAGGCGATCAGCGTCAATCGCGACGGGAAAGACACGCGCGGATTGCTCGATTGCTTTAAGTGCCTGAAAAACGGAGAGAAAATTTGTATTTTCCCCGAGGGAACGCGCAACAAAACGGAAAAGGAGATGTTGCCTTTCCGCCACGGCGCGGCGATGATGGCAATCCGTTGCAAAACGCCGATCGTTCCGATGGTCATTTACGAAAGACCTCGCTTTTTCCGTTGCACGCATATTTTAGTAGGGGAAGCGTTCGAGCTGACGGAATATTACGATAGAAAGCTTACGGAGGAAGAGCTTGCCGAAGCGGACGAAAAACTGCGGCAAATTTTATTCGACATGAAAGCGGCGCACGGCGAATTTTTGCGTGCGAAGAAAGCGAAAAAGGCGTAAATATGGAGTTTGTTATCGCAAAGAGCGGCGGCTTTTGTCGCGGCGTGAAAAAAGCGGTGGACACCGCGCTTTCCATAGCGGCGGAAGATACGTACATATACGGAGAGATCATTCATAATCCCGAAGTCGTGCAACAAATCACCGATAGGGGAATCGTCATGGTGGAAGATCTTCGCGAAGTTCCTGTGGGGGCAACGCTGATTATTCGTTCGCACGGGGTCGGCAAAGCCGTTTACGAATTTTGCGAGCGGCAAAAAATACGCGTGGTCGATTGCACTTGCGAGTTCGTAAGAAGGACGCAACATATCGTAGACGAGCAACATCGGCAAGGAAAAACGATTGTGATCATCGGCGAGAAGTCGCATCCCGAGGTAATCGGCTTAAACGGGTGGTGCGAAAACGAAGCTTTCGTCTTTTCTTCGGAAAACGAAGATTTTTCCGTTTTACGGCAAAAAGAGTGCTGTATAGTGGCGCAAACGACCTATTCTGAGGAAAAATTTGAAAAAATTATAAAAATTCTTAAGAATAAGCACGGAAAAACAGTTGAAGTTTTCAAAACAATTTGCTATACTACTATAGGGCGACAAAACGAGGCAAAGGAATTGTCGAAACAATGCGACGCGATTTTGGTGATCGGCGGCTTGAACAGCAGCAACACAAACAAGCTGTACGATATCTGCGCAAAGAATTGTTCCAACGTATTTCGCTTGTCGAAGGCTGTCGACCTCGACTATAAAACAATCAAAAATTTTAAGAAGGTAGGTATTGTTACGGGTGCAAGCACCC
>CAYWML010000040.1:0-9744 GCA_964459515.1 uncultured Clostridia bacterium
AGATTTGGCGAAACGAGGGGGAGCAGATCGTGGAACGCCGAGCGGACGTACGCCGCGAACGCAGGACAGCAGGAGCTGGTCAAAAATCCTTTTTCGGAAAGCTCCTTTGCCTCGTTTTGGGCTACCATGTCCGCGCCGAGTGCCACTTCTATGACGGTGTGGAAGCCAAGCTCTTTTAAGCCGCTGACGACTTGCCCGAGCTTTGCGTAGCTGAATTGACTGGATACGGACGGGGCGACCATGGCGTACACTTTATAGCGGCGATTGCCGTCGCTGCCCTTTAACAGCTCTATCGCGTCGAGTATGTACGATTTATCCATAATCGCGCCGAACGGGCATTGATATACGCACGCGCCGCATTGGATGCACTTCGCGTCGTCGATTTGCGCCGTATTGTCCGATTTAATAGAGATCGCTTTGATCTTGCAGGCGATTTGGCAAGGGCGTTTCCTGTCGATGATTGCGGAATAAGGGCATACTTTTGCGCACGCGCCGCATTGCACGCATTTGGATTTGTCGATATGCGCCACGTGGTTTTGGTCGAACGAGATCGCGCCGCGTTTGCAAACGTCCTCGCAACGATGCGCCAAGCAACCGCGGCAGGAAGCCGTCACTTCGTAGCCGCTCGCAGGGCATTCGTCGCAGGCGATATCGATGACTTCGATGACGTTCGGGTTCTCTTTATTGCCGCCCATGGCAAGCTTTACGCGTTCTGCCAAAATCGCGCGCTCCTTATAAACGCAACACCGCATGGTGGGCGTTTTTCCAGGGGCGATGACTTTGGGAATATCCAAAACGTTGTCCAACAGCGTGCCTTTCCAAGCCTCCCGCGCGACTTCGCGTAAAACCTTATATTTCAAATGCTGTACTTTCGTGTCAAATTTACGCATGCTTTCTCCTTTGCTTTTTAGGGCAACACCGCAAGACGATAGGTCGTAAATCTCGCGAATAAACTTGCTTTTCGCAGGATTTCGCTTGTGCGATATTGTGCGGTATTCCCTTAGAAATAACTTACTTTGATACGCTTGCCCATTTTTTTCAGGCACGCCGACAATTCTTCCACGAGATTCATCTTAATGCTGAACGTAATCGGCAATTCGGGGTTTTGATGGGCGGGATTGATGGCTCTGCCCACGTAAAAATTGATATCCGTCGCTTCTTCGAACAACAGCCTGCATAATAGCGACGCGCCGTCGCGATGAAAGCTCCAATATTCGTAGAGTTTGTTTTCGCCCAAGTAATCTTTGGCGTATTCCAACGCCTTATTGACGGTGATGACGCCCTCCGTCACCAAGTCTACGCCTTCGATTTCCGCGGTCGGCGGAACGTCCGCGCTTTCAAAACGCAAACTCGCGCGGAGCGGTTTTCCCAAATATTTCGCGGCGATGGAAGAAGTCGTGCCGCCGCAAACGATATGTTTGCCTTCTTTGGAGAAAAACAAGGACATCATGCGTTCGCAATCGTCGCGATCGCGCGGCGGACCGAATAATAAATTCATCGGCACGCGCCTGCGAATTTTGACGACGCACGCCGTCGCGTCGTCCCCGGGTTTGCCGCCGTACAGTTTATTGCATTCGTCCACGAGCATGGTGGACATGTTTTTCGCCGTATAGCCGCAATAGGAGACGGCTACCATGTACGCGACGATTTCTTCCCTCGTCCAGCCGAAGTTGTATTTTCCGCCCAAGCCCGCGTGCGGACAGCCGTCGCTCATGGCGATGAAAATATCGCCCTCGCGCAATTTCAGCGTACTGCTGTATACCGTTTTCCCCTCGACGTGCAATTCGGTTTTCGGGTAATCGTACGGCGCGCCGTCGCGCAAGACGATTACGAGCGGATTGTCGTATTGAATGATCTTTACGACGTCGTTTTCCACAAAATGCAAAATGGTGAAGGTGGAATACGCCACGCCGCGTACGGAACAAACGGGCAACGTAGCGGCGATCGTGGATACGCATTCTTCTATCGACAGCCCTGCAGCCATCATCGTGGAGATGATTTTTGAAGTGAGCGTGGAAAGAATACCTGCCTTTACGCCGCTTCCGAGTCCGTCGGCAAGCACGATCACCGTAGAACCGTCGCTTTCTTCCACGACTTCCACGTGATCGCCGCACAGCTCCTCGCCGTAGTGGTTGACGCTTTTATAGCCGATGTCCGCGCAGAGTTCATTCATCGGTGATCGACTCCTTTAATTTTGTCAGCGCGATTTTCGTTTCCGCGGCGGTTTCGCCGAGCAACGAGGCAATCTCTTGCACGATGCGCATTTGCTTTTCCACGACTTTATCGGCGACCTCTATCGTTTGCGTGCGAATATTTTCCTTCTTTTCCCGTTCGGTTTCCTTTTCGGTGATGTCCCGTAAAATCGCGACGAGCAAGCGCGCGTCTTTATCGTAAACGACGGTTTCTTCCACGTGACGATCGTATTCGGCGAGGTAGACCTTTTTTCCGCGAATACCCTTGCCGCCCGATAACGCTTGCGTGAACGGCTTCGGATCTAATATCCGCACGACGGGTTCGCCGACGACGTCCTGCGCGCGACGAAGATTGATAAGTCTTAAGGCGGCGGCGTTGATCTGTTGCACTTCCAAGTTTTCGTTTAAGACGATCAGCCCGTCGGGGGAGCTGTTCACGACGGTGTCGGAAAAGCTTTCCGCTTTGTCTTTGAGGTAGGGCAGGCACATGGAAATTTCCGCTTTGCCTTGACAAACGGCGACGGCTTTTTCTCGGCAGGAATCGTATCCGCAAGAACCGCAATTCAGCTCGTCCGACGGTTTCGATTTTCCCATTTGCCGCAGGACGGCGGCGATTTCTTCTTCGGACGGCATGGAGAGCTTATGCTCGATATAGGTAAATTGTTTTTTCAGCTCCGCCGCGCTCGGTTGCGAAACGACGAAGTCCTTTTTGCCTGCAAATTGCGCCACTGCCGTATAATCCTTGACGGGGGAGCGGTGGTATTTTTCCATGACGGGACCGCCCACGCAACTACCTGCGCAAGCGGACATTTCCAAAAAGCATTTATGGATTTTTCCGCTTTCTATATCTTTCAACGCGGCGATACAGTTTTCCACGCCGTCTACGGCGAGATAGGTATAGCCGCTCAAGTCGGGGCGCATGGTTTTGAGTATGCCGCCCGTCGTCGGGAAAAACCGCGCGCGGCTTTCTTCCGTACGCTCGATTTCTTTTTTCGGTTCGATACGTGCTTGCCGCAGCCATTCGGTAAGCTCCTCGAAGGTGAGGACGGCGTCCACTATGCCTTCGTAGTGCTCCGCTTCGTCTTTTTTCGCGACGCAAGGTCCGATAAACACCGTTTTGGCATCGGGATAGCGTTTTTTAATATCCGCGCAGTGCGCCTGCATGGGGGAGAGCACGTCGGCGAGATATTCCAATTCTTTCGGAAAATATTTCTGTATCAACAGATTGACGGAATGACAACAGGAGGTGATGACGACGTCGCGTTCTTCTTCCGAAAGCATACGCTCGTATTCCCGTTTGACGATCGTCGCGCCGATCGCCGTTTCTTCCGCGTCGAAAAAGCCGAGCTGCTTTAAGGCTTCGCGCATGGAACGAATGCCCACGCCGTCGTAGTTGGCAACGAACGAGGGCGCAAGGCTGACGAAGACGGGCGCGCCGCTTCGGAGCAGCGTTTTCACCTTTTCCGTTTCGTCGATAATCTGCTTGGCGTTTTGCGGACACACCACGAAACATTGACCGCAAAGTATACATTCGTTTCCGATGATGTGCGCTTGATTGCCCGAAAAGCGAATGGCTTTTACGGGGCAATGACGAATACATTTATAGCAATTTTTGCAGTTTGATTTTTTCAAGGTAAGACAGTTCGGCATATGCTTATTCCTTTTTTATCGCAGGTATAATATAAGTATCGAAAAAGGCGCGGAAATTTTGCGGCGTAACGCCCGTGTGTACTTCGTCGTCGATTTGCACCGTTACGCCCTCGCGGTTGCACTTTCCTATGCAAAAGCTGCCCGTCAATACGACGTCGCTTTCCAAACCGCGCGCTTTGATCTCGTTTTCAAACAGCTCGACGAGCTGCGCCGAGCCTTTAATATGGCAGGAGCTGCCTACGCAAATTTGTACGACGAGCATATTTACAGCCTCGGCAAAATTTCGTTGCGGAAAAACGCTTCGGCGGTTTCGGGAGAAACGGAGAACGTTTCTTCGTCGATCGCCACGCAAACGCTTTCCTTGCAACGCCCCATGCAGAACGCGCCGCCAAGCTCTATTTTATCTTCGAGCGCATGGGCGGCAAGAAGCTGTTTTAAGCGTTCCGCCACCGCGCGAGAACCTTTAATATGGCAGGAGCTGCCGATACATATCGTAATTTTCATCCGTTTTCTTCTCCCCGACGGGCAAGCCCGTTCGTATCGTTTGTCGTTTTCGGCGAACGTTTGCAATCGGCGCGTCGCGCTCCGCCGCTATCCTTTTCGCCGTGATAAATGTATTATACCATTTTTGCGGACGGATTACAAGCATTTTACGGGTGTATCGCGGCAATTCGTCGTTTGCGCGCAACGGGCGACGAGGGGAGAAAACGCACGCTTTTTAAGGGCGTAAGGACGGGAAAATAGTTTGAGGCGACTTCGTTGCGGAAAAGCGTGCGAAAACGCTTGCCAAAACGCCGTTTTTTCGCTACAATAATGTGGACAGTGACGTCGGTTCGGCGAAAACGTCGATTTTGCGTTTTTTCTCTGCCGCGTTACGAAAATATTTTTACGAGGCGACGAATATGTTTCATATCGTATTGGTAGAACCGGAAATTCCGCAGAATGCCGGAAATATTGCGCGGACGTGCGCGGCGACGGGCACGCATTTGCATATGGTGCGGCCGCTCGGTTTCGAGGTCACGGACAAGTATTTGAAACGGGCAGGGTTGGATTATTGGCATTTGGTGGAGATCTCTTATTACGACAGCTTTGCGGAGTTGCGCGCGAAATATCCCGAAAGTCGGTTTTTCTATTTTACGACGAAGGGCAGACATCGGCACAGCGACGTTGCTTTTCGCGACGGGGATTTTCTCGTGTTCGGCAAGGAAACGCGCGGTTTGCCCGAAACGTTGCTGATGCAAAACGAGGAAAACTGTTTGCGTATTCCCATGTTTTCCGAAGCGCGCTCGCTTAATCTCGGCAATTCCGTGGCGATTGCGTTGTACGAGGCGTTGCGCCAAACCGATTACGAAGGGCTGACGGAGACGGGAGAACTGCACGAACATCGTTGGAGCGATTTGGAATAGCTTCCGATTGCCGAACAATAATCTTTTTAGAACGGGCGCGCGCTATGTATAAATTTATAAAAGCACGGCAATAACTTTCGTGAAAAATCACGGAGGTTATTTTTTTTGTGAAAAATTTTTGCATAATTTTTTTGACGCTCGTCATAATAAGTTTAATGGCGGTCGGTTTCGGCGAATGGAAAAAACAGGATACCACGTATTCGACGAACGCCGCATTCGATTGTGAAACGTATTTGCGCGTGCATATTCGCGCGGATTCGGACGAGGCGGAGGCGCAGGCGGTGAAGTATAAGGTGCGCGACGCGGTCGTTGCCTATTTAACGCCGCTTGCGGCGGATTGCGGCAGCAAAGCCGAGGCTATGCGGTGCGTGGAAGAACGGCTGCCCGAGGTGGCGGCGGTGGCGGATGAAACGTTGCGGAAAAACGGCTACTGCTACGGCGCGAGCGCGCGTATCGAACGCGAAGCATTTCCGACGCGCGTATACGGCGAATATACCTTGCCGTCGGGGGAGTATTCCGCTTTGATCGTGCGTTTGGGCAGGGGCGAGGGCGCGAACTGGTGGTGCGTGATCTATCCGCCGCTCTGTTTCGCAGGCACGGAAACCGACGTGCGGTATAAGAGTAAAATTAAAGAAATCATCGAGCGGTTTTACGATTGAACCGTAGCGCGCTACATAGGAGGAACGGGAATGAAAAAATCAACGAAAAAGCTGACGATCGCAGCCATGGTATGCGCGTTTGCGCTTCCGACGATCGGCGTAGGCGCGGCTTGCGCGGCGAAAACGACGGAAAAAACGGAAACGTACGGCTTGGCAGAACAAGTCGCGAAAGTCGCGGTGTTGCGGCAAGGCTCGACGGGCGGCGAAGTGAAAGAAGTGCAACGTCGGCTGAAACTGTGGGGGTATTATAGCGGCAGCGAGGACGGCGTGTTCGGCGCGGGAACGCGCAAAGCGGTGATTGCCTTTCAGAAGAAAAACGGGCTTACCGCCGACGGCGTAGTGGGGAGGTCCACGTATAAAGCGTTGGGTATGGAAAGCTCCTATCGCATTTTGGCGGAAAAGGCGCAGAGCAGCGAAGGCGTCGGAGGGTATACCAGCTCGGACGTGTATTTGTTGGCACGCACGATTTACGCGGAGGGGCGCGGAGAGCCGTATACGGGGCAGGTCGCGATCGGCGCGGTAATCTTAAACCGTGTGCGCAGTTCGCAATTCCCGAATACGATTTCGGGCGTGGTCTATCAGAAAAACGCTTTTACGGCGGTGACGGACGGGCAGATCAACTTAACGCCCAACGAAACGGCGATGAAAGCGGCTCGGGATGCCATCAACGGCTGGGATCCGACGGGCGGCGCAATCTACTATTATAATCCTGCCGTCGCGACGAGCGCGTGGATTTTTGACAGACAAACGGTGACCGTCATCGGGAAACACGTGTTTGCTATTTGAAGGTAAGGAGAGGAAAAATGAAGAAAAAAACAACGGAAATAGGCATTAACGAGTCCTCGGGCGCGGAAAAAGTGGAAAATATAGCGAAGAAAGAGTCTAAAAAGCCTTCGACGAGCACGAAGAAGTCGGGCGACGGGCAAAAACGCCCCGTCGCGCATAAAGAACGCGCAACGGGGGACGCCGCGCTCGGCGCTTCCGTACAAGAGCGTTCGGAACAGGAAAAAGCTTCGGAAACGAGCGGAAAAGCGGAACGCGAAAGTCGTGCGGCGAAAGCGCGCGTAGAGCAAGCTTTGCAGAAAAAAGAGGCGAGGGAAAAGCGTAAAGAACAGCGTAAAAAACGTGCGGAAGCGCGCGCCGAGAAACGGAAACAACGCTTGGAACGGCGAAAAGCCGAGGCGGAAAAGCGCAAGGAAACGCAAAAGGCGCGTGCGGCGCAAAAGCAAGCGGAACGCGAGGAAAGACAACGGGAGCGCGCACGTGCGAAAGCGAATAAGCACCGCGTAAACGCGCGGAAGAAAAAACAAAAGCGCGCGCAAGGGCAGACCAGTGAAAAGGAAAATCGCGGAAAGGGCTACGGCGGTTGGATTGCCGCAGTGGTTACGCTCGGCGCGGTGACGTTGGCTTTGGCAACGACGGTGACGATCGGCGCGGTGGACATGAAACATAGCGCGTACGAGCGTATGCATACAAACAAGGCTACCATGTACGAGTTGACGGGAATTATGGAACACGTAGACGACGATTTGGATCGCGTGCGCATTTCCAACGATTCCGCGCAGCAAGGGCGCATTTTGACGGATTTGTTGGTGCAGGCGCGGCTTGCGGAAGCGGACCTGGAACGCTTGCCGATTGCCGCCGAAGAAGACGGAAACGTGACGTCGTTTATCAACCGTATTGCGATGACGAGCGAGCGGTTGCTCGGAAAATTACGCCAAGGGGAAACGCTTAGCGAAGAGGATAAAGCGGCGTTGGAAGAACTGTACGCGCGCAACCACGTCGTTCGTTCGGAATTGCAAAACGAGTTTTCCAACTTGACGGATAAGGCGATTGCCGAATATGTCAAGAAGGGCGAGGGAACGGCTTCCGACGTGCTTCGTCGGCTGGAAGAATTGACTTTGGATGAAAACCGCGCGGCTTTGGACGGCGAGCACGCGCCTAAGGTGCGACCGAACGATCCGCAGGATACGCGGCGCATTACGACGGAAGAGGCGACGGAGCTTTGCCGAAACTATTTTTCGGATTACGCCATCGAGGGCTATTCGGTCGTCGGGGAAACGTACGGGCGCGGCTACGCGGCGTATAACGTGCAGGGTAGCGACGCCGACGGAAAATTGTTGCTTGCCGAAGTGGATAAACGGGACGGCGCGTTGTTGCGGTTCGACTACTTCGCGGAGTGCGACGGGAACACTTTCGATATAGAGAACGCCGAACGGATTGCAGAAGAGTTTATGCAGAAGTTGGGGTATACGGATATGACGGCGGTGCGCTTGCGCGAAAACGGTTCTACGGTGGATTTCACGTATGTGTACGCGCAGGACGGAACGGTGTATTATCCCGACGAAATTCGGGTGAAAGTATGCCGTACGCGCGGCGTCGTTTCGGGTATGGACAGCACGCGCTATCGGCGAAATCATAAGGACAGGTATGCGGTCGCGCCGCAAATCGACCTTTCGACTGCACGCGAAAAGCTTTCGGAAAAGTTGGAGGTAGAGGCGGTTCGCTTGGCGGTTACGGCAACGCCGTCGGGGGAGCGTGAAACGTACGAGTTCTTCTGCGCCTACGGGGAGAATCGATACTTCGTATACGTGGACGCGAATACGGGCGCGGAGCTTGCGATCGTCAACGCCGAAAATTTGCAATAACGATGGATGGAAAGACGTATTTATACGGCGGCGCAATTGCGCCGCCGTATAGTATATTGAGACAATAGCCGTGCGGCACACAACACGCAACGCCAACCCGAGGTCAAGGAGCATTGTTCCTTGTGGGGGGGCAGGGGCAACGTCCCTCTGCGAACTTTCAACGCCGCCTCGCTTCTTGTAATGACAAAATTGTCGGCGAAACAAAAAAATTCAAAAAATTTCAAAATATCTCCTAAAAACTATTGACAAATTTTGCCTGTAGTTGTAAAATGAAAGTAGCAATTGGATTAAACACCCCAAGGGGTGTTTTTGCCGTGCCTTCCTATAAAGCAAAAAAACGCATATAGGAAAGCACGGCAAAAGAAAAACTTATTACGAAAAAATATCGGAGGATTAAGTTATGAGAAGTAAAAAATTGTTGGGCTCGCTTTTGGGCTTGTCAATGAGTGCGGCGTTGTCGGTCGGTGTTTCGGCTTGCGATATGTCGGGCATTTTCATCAAATGGAGCGGTGAAAGCGTTTCTTCTTCCGCTATCCAAAATTCGTCAAACGAACAAAACGATGATGGCAGTTCTGCGATGAATACGGGAAATGAAAACGGCGGTGCGATAAGTAGTTCGGCTATAAATGACGGCGAAAACGATGGTTCGTCGGGTGATTTAAACGAAAACAGTAACGACGATAAGAAAGACGACAGTTCTTTTGACGATTCCGACTATGAAACGGATTGCGTGGTATACACGCTTTCCGAAGACGGATTTTCAGCAAGTGTTACGGGCTATACTGGTTCGCCTATGAAAGTGAAAATTCTTTCTACATACCAAGGTGTACCCGTGACGAGTATCGGTATATTTGCGTTCTATAATTGTAGCATTTTGACGAGCATCACCATTCCCGACAGTGTGACGAGTATCGATGTGACGTCGTTCATTGAATGTAGCGGTTTGACGAGTATAAATGTTTCGGAAAATAATACAAATTATAAATCGATGGACGGGGATTTATATAGTAAAGACGGAATAACGCTTATACAATATGCAATCGGCAAAACATCAACGGAATTTTTAATTCCCGACAGTGTGACGGGTATCGGTGGATATGCGTTCGCTGGTTGTAGTGGTTTAACGAGCATAGAAATTCCCGACAGTGTGACGGGTATCGGTGGATATGCGTTCGCTGGTTGTAGTGGT
>CAYWML010000040.1:9844-12809 GCA_964459515.1 uncultured Clostridia bacterium
TTAACGAGCATAGAAATTCCCAACAGTGTGACGGGTATCGGTGGCAGTGCGTTCGTTAGTTGTGGCAATTTGACGAGTGTGATAATCGGTGGTGGTGTGACGAGTATCGGTGATTCTGCGTTCTATTGGTGTAGCAATTTGGCAGAAGTATATTATAACGGCACGGAAAGCGAGTGGAATGAAATTGCTATTGTTGATAATGGCAACGACTCTTTAATTTCCGCAACGCGGTATTATTACAGTGAAAAAGAGCCGACGGAAGAGGGCAACTATTGGCATTACGTGGACGGCGTAGTGACGAAGTGGTAAGGCAAGCCCATATCAGAGGAGTTGTGTGAGAAAAAAGAGCGGCTTTGCGCGATTTTCGTGCAAAGTCGCTTTTGTTCCCTTGTCCGTCATTACGAGGAGCGGAGCGACGTGGTAATTTCGTGGCAAGCCTGCGGCTTGCCGCGGAAGCCGAGTTCGGGGTACTTGCTCGCGTTTCCGCCTGACGGCGGAGATTGCCACGGCACGTTCCGTGCCTCGCAATGACGAGCATATGTTTCCGCTCCTTCTCCGTAGACAAAAAGGGGGAGAAAGGTTTAGTTCGCACTACAAAATTTTATTTTATGACAATTTATGTTTTAAACGAAAATTGTCGCGCCATAAAACGAAAAACCTCTAAACGCGTATACCGTGTACGCGTTGGACGATTAAAACGCGATTACGCTTCTTCGTCGGAGGAAGTCGTTTGAGAAAGTACGGCGCAAGCTTCGCTTTCGTCGATTGCTTCGTTTTCGAGAAGTGTGACGGGCGCGCTCGTTGCTGCGTCCGTTTGTTCGTCGCATACCGTCGCGGCGATTTCGTCGGGGGTAGAGGGCGTTTCGGCTTTGCTTTCGGAGGGCGCGGCTTCGGGAACGGGTTCAAAAACGAAACGCTTGCCTTTGCCGCCGATGAAAAGCACCATATAGAAAACCGCGCCCAGCGTTTCCACGAACATATCTTTCATCGTATCGATAAGCCCGATGTCGATATAGCCTTGTATAAGCGTGCCGTCAATCGTCGTATTGTCGATGATTTCGAGGACGCCCATTTCGCCTGCGGGCAAGCCGAGCTCTTCGCCGAGCAGGTACGAACGGAGGCTGTATATCATCGTGTCTTTTTGCATATCCGTGCCGTAAATGCGGTCCATGCCGAATTCGGCAAATTCCCACAGCACGGAGATTGCCATGGAAAAGCAGACCGCACAAAAGGCACAAAGGGCAACGCTGTTTTCGCCGTCCTTATTTAACACCTTGGGCAGGTACGCGCCGAGCATGGCGAAGATGACGCCTGCAAAGCAATGCAAAAGATCGTCCCACCAATCGAGCAAGTAGTACAATTTGTAGGAATATCCCAGCAAAGGGCATACGGCGTAGATGAGAATAAATATGTACAGCGTGGTGCTGATACGGAACTTGAACAGCCGTTGCGCGAGGTTGGGAACGAGCAGATACAGCACGGACAAAAAGCTCATTACGGCTTTGCCGTTGTTGCGTTCTGCAATGGCGAAATAGAAAAAGGAAAAAATGCAAAACAGTTCCAGCCCGAAAAGGACGGAGAAGCGGAGCAACTCTTCCTTGTTCTTCTTTAATTCGGAAAAGGTCATAAGAAAATACCTCCGTGAAATTTTGTCGAAATACGTTGGTATTGTAGCACTTATATACGGAAAATGTCAACTGCTTTTTGGCGTGTTTTTTGTGAAAAAACGGAAAAACGGCGTTTGCGGCGAAACAACCCGTGCGGGCGGCATGAAAATCCTTGCTTTTTTTTGCGGCATTTGCTATACTGTTAAGAAAGCGTATATTTTATATATAATCTATCGGAGAGAAATTATGGCTACGGGTGAATTTACCGATAAAGTTCGAATAACGATCAAAGCCGGTGACGGCGGTGACGGCATGAATTCTTTTAAGGCGTACAAAGGCAAGCCTGCTTGCGGACCGGACGGCGGCGACGGCGGCAGGGGCGGCAACGTATATTTCGTCGGGGATAAGGATATGAACGACTTGTTCCCGTTCCGTTTCACTTCTCGCTATTTTGCGGAAAACGGCGCGATGGGCGGCACGCAAAAATGTTTCGGGAAAAGCGGCGACGATATTAAGATCAAAGTGCCGCTCGGCACGCTCGTGCGCGACGAGGAAACGGGCAAGCTGATTTGCGACGTGTTCGAGGACGGGCAGGAAGTGTTGGTGGCGCGCGGCGGCAACGGCGGCAAAGGCAACGTGCGCTTTACGACGGCGCGGCGGCATGCGCCTAACTTTGCGCAAAAGGGCGAAAAAGTAAAGCCGCATACCGTTATTTTGGAGCTGAAAGTGATTGCCGACGTCGGCTTCGTCGGCTTTCCGAACGTGGGAAAAAGCACGCTTCTGAGCAAAATTTCCGCGGCTAAGCCGAAGATCGCCAACTACCATTTTACGACGCTTTCCCCCAATCTCGGCGTAGTGCGCTATTACGAAAAGTCTTTCGTGGCGGCGGATATTCCGGGCCTTATCGAGGGCGCGGCGCAGGGCGCAGGTTTAGGACACGATTTCTTGCGGCATATCGAACGCACTCGTATGCTTTGCCACGTGGTGGATATTTCGGGGTGCGAGGGGCGCGATCCGATCGAGGATTTTCGCAAGATCAACGAGGAATTGAAGGAATACAGCGAAGTACTGGCAGGCTTAAAACAGATTGTCGTGTGCAATAAGTGCGATATTTACGGTGCGGAGGAGAATTTGAAAGCGTTCAAGAAAAAGTACGGGCGCAAGTACAAAATTTATCCGATTACGGCGGTGTCGGGCGAGGGCACGAAAGAGCTGATCGAGGGCGTTTTTGCGGCGTTGGACGAGCTGCCGCCCGTAGAGCCGATTCGTCCCGAAGAGGCGTTTGAGTATAAGGCGAACGACGATTTAGGCTTCGAGATATTCGTGGACGAAGAAGGCGTGTACGTCGTGGTCGGCGG
>CAYWML010000041.1:0-12754 GCA_964459515.1 uncultured Clostridia bacterium
TAATCAAATCGACGCCGCCCGTCGAACTTTTCAAACGGCGACATTTCGACAAAATTTCCGCAGGCGTAACGCGCGAAGAATCGTCGATGTATATATTGCTCTTCTTCAATTTATCCCCTGCGAGCATGAGTTTTTTCCACTCTTTTGCGGAAAGCGTGCCGTCCAAAGCGCGTTGCATGCTCACGTTCGCATAGGAACAAATCAAACGTTGTACAATCTCGTGGCGCGGCATTTCCAACGAAAAGACGGCGCACGTTTTGTTGGCGTTTAAGGAAGCGTGTTCGACGAGGTTCATGGCGAGCGACGTTTTACCCATACCGGGACGAGCCGCAAGGACGAGCAACGCCCCGCCCTGCAAGCCGTGCGTCATTTTATCCAACCGCTTAAAGCCCGTCGGAATACCGCGGAAAGAATCGGGATCGGACTGCAGCTTTTCAAACTTCGTCAGCACTTCGCCGATAATATCGCCCTCTTCCATGCCCAACAGTGCGGAACGCTCCGACTGCTGAGAAATATCGTAAATGCTCTTTTCCGCAAACGCCAAAGAGGTGCGCTCGTCCGCGCCGTTCATGGAAGTTTCGATAATTCGCCGCGAAGCGCGAATAAGCTTTCGATTGATACTGTCCCGTGCGATGATTTCGTGGTAGGACTTATAATTCGCCGCCGACGGGGTGATTTCCGTCAGTTCGGTAAGATAGACTACGCCGCCTGCCTTTTCCAATTCGCCCTTGCCGTCCAACTCGTCGGAAACGGTGACGAGGTCAATGGGTTTTCGATCGGCAAACGCGCGGCGCATGGCGCGAATGATGTACTTGTGCGCTTCGATGTAAAAATCCTCTTCCGACAATTTCTCCACCAAATCCGCCGCAATCTCCGCATCCATTAAAAGACAGCCCAACAAAGCCATTTCCGCGTCGCGATTGTACGGCATTGTATTTATAGCGTGCACTTCGTTTTCGCCGTTTTCCCTATTTTTCCGATTCGTCTTATACGCCATAAGCTTCTCCTTTGCAAGGTACGTTCTTTAATCCAACAAGCTCTTAAATTCTTCCAAAGTAGCCTTAAACTCGTCCATGGCTACATCGAAAGGTGCTTTCGTCGTTAAATCGACGCCTGCTTTTTTCAATATTTCCACAGGCTCTGCATTGCCGCCCGAAGAAAGGAAGGCAAAATAATCGGCAACGGCGGTTTCTCCCTCCGTCAAAATCCGCTTTACGATAGAAATCGCGGAAATAATCCCCGTCGCGTATTTATATACGTAGAAAGAAGTATAGAAATGAGGAATACGCGCCCATTCGTATGCAATCTGCTCGTCATGCACGATGCCGTCGCCGTAATACGTCTTGTTCAGCCCGTAGTACGCCTCGTTCAAAACGTCTTTCGTCAACGCTTCGCCGTCCTCTGCCTTGGCATGCGCAAGCTGCTCGAACTCCGCAAACTGCGTTTGACGGAACAACGTTTGCCGAATCATCTCCATATAGTAATTCAACAGATATTTTTTCAGCTGCTTATCCTCGCTCGTCTTATACAAATGTTTCAAAAGCAACACTTCGTTGACGGTGCTGGCAATCTCCGCAAGAAAAATCGTATAATCCGCCGTCGAATAGGGTTGCGCTTTTTGCGATTTATAGGTGTGCATGGCGTGTCCCATTTCGTGCGCGATGGTGAACACCTCGTTCGTCGTTTCCTGATAGTTCAGCAAAACGAACGGATGCACGTCGTAAACGCCCGTGGAATACGCGCCGCTACGCTTTCCCGCGTTTTCGCAAACGTCTATCCAGCCGTCTCTACGCGCCGCACGCAACAGTTCTTGATATTCCGCGCCGAGCGGCGCAAGCCCTTCCACCACCAAATCGTACGCCTTTTCAAACGGAAGCTTGATATCCGCGTTTTCCACCAACGGCAAAAACACGTCGTACATATGCTGTTCGCTAAGCCCCAAAACGCGCTTCCGCAAAGCGATATATTCGTGCAAAACGGGCAAACTGCCGTGCACCGCTTCAATCAAATTTTCGTATACGACAGGCTGCACGTCTTCGCCCGCCAATGCCATTTCCAAACAACTGCCGTAGCCGCGCACCGTTTTATAGAACACGTCCTTTTTTACGTTGCTCGAATAGGTCTGCGCGATGGCGTCTATCAGCTTGATATAGGCTTCGTAATATTTTTCGAACCACTCCTTACGCTCGTCGCGCGAAGCGGAACGCAACGCAACGCCGTACATACCGTGGCTCATCTGCACTTCTTCGCCGTTCAATTTCGCCGTCGGCAAATTCAAATCGGCGTTATCCAACATCATGAAAGTGCTCTGAAAACCGCCCATAACGTCGGAAGCGAGCGTCAACAATTTTTCTTCCGCGCTACTTAATACGTGCGCTTTTCTCTTGCAAATCTTCCGCAACATATACGCGTACGGCGCGAAGTCCGCGTCGGCGATAAACGCCGAAAGTTTCTCGTCCGAAAGCGTGGTAAGTTCCGGCTCTACGAAAGACAGCTCGGCAAAAATACGGGAAACAAGGGAGGTCACGCGCGCGAGTTGCGCCCCGTACTTGGCAACGCGCATATCCTCGTCCTGCCGCGCGTGCGCATAGAGATATAACCGCTCTATCCTGCGCGAGATTTCGTCGCTTAAACGCAGGCAAGAAAGCAACTTTTCTTTATCGGCGAGTTTGCCGTGGAACACGGTAAAATCGTAGCCGCAATACGCCTTTTCCACTTCGGCGAACTCCGCTTCCCAAGCCTCGTCCGTCGCAAATACGTCCGTCATACGCCATTTCATAGTTTCGGGCACGTCTTTTCTTTCCAACATAATCGATTCTCCTTTTTATTCGTTCTCGACGGCGGCTTTTTCCGTTTCGTTTTCGACCGCCGCCTCTTCTTCGTCGTCAACTTCTTCAAATTCCAACGCTTTTTTTTGCAAAATTTCGTATTGAATGATAAAATTGCTCTGCACGATATAACGCACGTAATCGCCGCTTCCCAGCGCAGGCGGCGGAAGTTCCGCGTCCCAATACGCTTCTCTATCCAACCACTCGCTTTTTTTCTTGCTCCACGTTTCAAAAACGCAACCGAGCACGTCTATGTTGTCCTTTTGCAAATCCTTCTTCGTAAACGTGTAAAAATAATTTTTTTCCTCGTTTTTCAAACCGACGGAAACGTACGTCAACATTTTGAAATATCGCCGAACACGGCTTCCCTTGATCGCAAGATAGGGAAACGCGAACGCGACGTATAACGCCGTGGCAACGTACACGCAATACTTCGGCAACGTCTGTTCGGGCGCGGCATACGGCAAAGACATATAATAGATCCACCACGCTATGCAGAAAGCCGCATACGCCGCCGTAACGCTCCAAAAAAAGCCGAATATCCGCTGTTTTTGCTTATAAACCGACAAATAATAGTCGTCGTTATAAACGGTAGTCATACTCTTTTGCCTCGTTTATTTATTATAGACGAACAACACGCCGAGCGTGCCCTTTCCGCAATGGCTAGTTATGATAGAACCTGCCGTCGTTTCGATAATCTCCTCGAAGTCGAACAATTCCCGCACCTTTTCGCGCGCGGCGTCGACGACGTCCGCCTCCGCGCAGGAATGGGTGATAAAGCAACGTTTTTTATCGTAATTCGGATATGCCGCTTTCAAATCTTCCACGTATTGTTTGATTAGGAAAGACATTTTTCCGCGATATTTTTTCGCAGGTTGCAACGCGCCGTCCTCCATGCGGATCAGCGGATGAATTTTCAACAAATTCGCGCCGAACATTTCCATTTTGGAACAACGTCCGCCCTTATAAAGAAAGTCCAAACGATCGGGCACGAAAGAGGTATTTACGCGTTCGCGCAAGGCGAGCACGGTTTCCTCGATCTCGTCCAAGCTCTTGCCCTGATCGCGCATATCCGCCGCGTGCATAACAAGCAAGCCCTGCCCCGACGAAAGCGCCATGCTGTCCACGACGCGCACCTTTCCGTCAAACGCCTCCGCAGCCTGCTTTGCAAACCCGTACGAACCGCTGCTCTTTGCGGAAATATTAAAATGCAACACCTCGTCGCCGAGCTGCAATTGCTCCTTAAAAAACGCCTCGTAATCGCCGATGCTCGGCGCGCTCGTTTTCGGCAGCGTTTTCGTTTCCTCGACGTACTTAAAAATATCCGTCGGGGTAATATCCACGCCGTCGCGATACGCTTTATCGCCGAGGTTTACCTGCAACGACATAATGCCGATATTGCGCTCTTTTACAAGATCGTTCAGATCGCAGGTGCTGTCTGATGTGATACGAATTGCCATAATAATTGTTTCTCCTTCACTTTTACTGTGTTTTTTCTGTTTTATTTCAAGCGCGACGCGTAGCCGAAGCTCTTCGGCGCGGTCAAGCCGCTTTTTTGTCATGGAAAAAGATTTTTTCGAGCAAATCTTTATGCTCGATCGCCCATTCGGGCACGACGCCGTATATATCCGAAGCCTTATACAGTCGATCTTTCAAATGCGAGCCTTGCAGCTCCCGATAGCGGCTGTCGCAGCTGTTCCAGCGATTGTCGCCGAGAAAGAAGATTTCCCCTTCCCCTACCGTGTATTCGCCAAAATTATAAGCCGTTTGTTGCCCGTTGTACGTCACGGCGTAATTCTCCTCCAACGGTTCGTACGCGCCGCCGTTTTTCGCAAGATAAATTTGCCCTTCTCGGCAATACACTTTATCGCCGCCGACCGCTATCAACCGTTTGATAAGGAAGCCGCTCGTAACGCTGCCACACTCCTCGTAATCCCCCACGTACACCACGATGACGTCGCCGCGCTTAGGCTCTGCGCCGCGATCAACATAGCGCATCAACAATTTATCTCCGTCCGTCAGCGTATTACGCATGGACGAGCCGTCCACCACCACGCCGCCGTAGGTTTTCGTCCAATATACGCGCACGCCGAGAATAAGCAACGCCAAAGCAAGCAATACGGCGTAAAAGCGAAAGGACGATTTCGTTTCGGTCTTCCCGAAACGTTCTTCGTACAATCGGCTGTCTTGTAAATTTTCTTCTTTTTTCACGCCGTACACACTCCTCGTTTTTGCGGCTTACAGCCACAATATATTCGCCACCGCATATGCTTTTTCTTCGCCCGCGCAAGCAAACACGAGCGCGCTTCCCGAACGAAAACTCTTCAAAGGCACGCCGTAGCGTTCCTCCTTGAAATCGCTCGCTTTTAAGATTACGCGTTTCCATTTTCCGCCGCCGCGCACCGAAACGTCGCAGGAATACCGATCGTCCGCGCTATCCACGTCCGCCACCTCTACGGAAACCCGTAAAAGCTGCGTTTCCTCGGAATAGGCGTCAAATTCCAGCATTGCCGTTTCCTCGGGAATAAATCGCGGAGAACTGATTTTATACGTGCGTATGCCGCCTACGGAATACGCGCCCGTAATGCCGCCGTAGCCCGTCTGTACGCGCGGCAACGCTTCCCTTTCCAAGAAAATTTTCCCGACGGAATAATCCTCGTACGCCGCCACGCTGAACGACTCCGTTTCCGTGTTTCCGAAAAGCCAACGACTTTTTACCGCGTTCGGATTCACCCCCTGCATTTTTTTGGAAGCGATTTTCGACGTCACGCGGAAACCGTTGATATATTTCGCGTACGCGTACGCGAACACGGCGGAAGCCCCGTCGAAAGGCTTAATTTTGCAAGAAAACCGTCCTTTTTTCACTTCTCTGCCGCTCGTTTTGTACACGCACCGCCATTCCCGATAGGTAGACCGCGTTTTCACGTCCGCCTCGGCATAATACACGCCGGCTTCCTCCAAAATTCCCTCTTCGTCGCAATCCACCTGCGCCTCGATACCGTCCTCTACGTCCTTCAACGCAATATTCAACGTAGTGGGAATATAAATCTCCCGCCCTTTCAGATTTTTCTCTAAAAACAATTGCAAATCCGTCAAACCGCGCGGACCGATACACGCGCCGCTGTCGGACGAATACGCCAACGCGTTTCCCTCCGTATTGCCGATGCGGGAATACGTGTCGTACGCGCGATCGCAATCGAAGCTCCTATCCCGAAGCGAACAAAGCATCAACACGGGACAACGCACGTACGGCGCGTAAGACTGCGCCTCCACCGCCGCGATATAGCGATGCCGATCGTTGCTTAAATTATAGGCGAGGTTATTATCTCCGAATTTCGCGATATTCAAAAAGGAATGCCAGCCCGTCGCATTGACGGCTACGCCGCACTGCACGTTTTCGGAAAGCATGGCTTGCCAAGCGACGTCGCCCCCCTTGCGCACGCCCACGACGCCGATATTGCCTATATCCGCGCGCGATTTCAAATATTGCAAGGAATACAGCGCGACGTACGTCCATTCCACCCACGTCGTCCGTTCCGTTTCCACACCCTCAAAGTCCTCCAAGCCGCAAGCTTGCTCGTAATTCCCGTACGAAAGCGACGGAGGATATACGGTGCGCATCACGCCCTCCGTATCCGTCGAAAGTTTGCCCGTATAATCGGGCATAAGCACGGCGTAACCGCTGTCGATAAAATAATCCACCAGCTCCTTATCGGGCGTAGCCCCGACGTCGCCCAAAAACAGCACGACGGGCACTTTTCCGTTCCCTTTCGGTCTGCCGAAGCGCGCGTAAATCCGCACCGCCCCGTCCGACGCCGCGTGCCCCGAATAGGAAATATGGCTATACAGCCGATCGGCTGCATACGTTTCGCCCCATTCGCTTACCTTCAACGGTGATTTTAAGTTGTATTTTTTCCATAAGGAAATTGCGCTTACGATCATACGTTCCTTTTCCGTTTTCGATTTATTTTAAGGGAATATGCTTTTAATAACGCTCCGTTTTCACGCTCGATCCGTGGCTGTCGCTCGCCCCCGTCACCAACAATTTGTTGCCGATACGGTGTTTTAATTCCTCCACGTGCGAAATAAGCCCGACGGAGAAAGTTTTGCTCAATTTTCCGAGCACGTCCATTACCGTATCCACCAAATGCTCGTCCAAAGTACCGAAGCCTTCGTCCAAAAAGAAAAACTCGATGGGGCGCAAGGACTTTTTGCAAATTTCCGCACTCAGCGACAGCGCGAGCGACAAAGACACGAGGAAGGTTTCTCCCCCCGAAAGGGTTTTCACGGCACGAAGATTGCCGCCGTCGAGATTATCCCCCACCTTAAAATCCGAATCGTACCGCAAAAAGTAGCGGTTGTTCGTCAGGGATAATAAAGTTTTGCTTGCCTGCATACAAATTTCCTGCAAATATTCCGAAGCGATAAACTCCAAAAAACGATTTCCGCGCAACAGCGCGCGCAATTTATCGCACAGTTCCCGTTGCGATAGCAAGCTTTTGCGCTCCTGCTCCAAAACGCGGTTTTTCTCCTGCAACTCCCGTAAATGCTTCCATTCCGTTTCCGCCGTCGCCAACCGCCGATTTTCTTCGTCGTACAGCCGTTTCGTCCGTAATTTGTCCTCCGTCGCGCCCGTCAAGCTCCCCTCGTCGTAGTTCTCGAATTTTCGCGCGTCCGTTTCCGCCGCCTTATGCCGATACAGCTCGTATTCCTCGAAATATTTTTTGCATTCCGCCCTCGCCGCACTCTCGTTACCGACGTTTTGCCGCAACGCATCCGCCTCTTCCGCCGAAGAAAAACCGTTTTCTGCCAACGCCTTTTTCAACGCCTCGGAAAGCTCCGCCGCGCGCTGTTCGTATTCGCTTACGAAAGCTTTCTGTTTTTCCGCCTCCGCACGGCTGTTTTGCAGGGCTTCCGACGCCGCCTCTTTTCTCGCTTCGGCTTTTTTACGCGCCGAAAGCAACGCTTCCAGCCTCTTTTCCAGCTCGGCTTTTTCGCCGAGTGCGCGCACGCTTTCCGTCTTTTGCGCTGCCAACTCGTAGCTGTTTTTGTATACCTTGCCTTGTTCGTGCAAGGTGTTCATTTTAGAACGAATCTCCTCGTTCGCGCGCGCCCGTTTTTCCAAGCGTTCTATCTCCGTCCGCAACGCCTTACGCCGTTGCTCGGTCGCCTTAAACGCCGCGTGCAATCGTTCGATGTCCGTCGTTTCGTTCGTTTCGCTCGGCGTATATTTCCGCAATAATTTCTTTACGGCGTCGGCCGCTTCGGGAACTTCCTCCGCCAAAGCCTGCAAATCGGCGCGAAACGCCGCGTACGCTTCGTCCAAGAACAACGCTTTGCCGTGCCGTTTGATGTATTCCACGAGCGTTTCGTCCTCGCCCAACGCGGCAATCTCCCTTTCTATTCGCGCGCGCGCTTCGTCGATATCCTCCGTCGAAAGCTCTTGTTGCAATTTTTTATATTGCAAGCGGCAATCCTCCAAAAGTCGTTTCGCTTCGCGTTCCGCTTTCAGTTCATCCGCCGCTCCGTCTATTTTTTGCAAAGCTAACCGAAGGTCCGATACGCGCTCTTCGTATTTTTCCGCCGCGCACGCATTCTTTTCCCGTTCCGCGACAGCCGCCGCCTCCGCGCCTCTTCTTTGCGCCGCCTCCGCCGCTTTACGCGCGTTTTCCGCCGCTTGCGCGTTTTTCCGCGCTTCCTCCGCCTCGCGCAACACCGCCCGTGCGGCAGGCATACGCTCCACGCGCTTTTGCAGCTCCGTCATCTCCGACAACCGCCGTTCCAATTCCGCAAGCCGTTGCCGCGTTTTATCGTATTCCCGTTTTTCCTTTTCGAGCGCGATTGCCGCTTCGTATACGCGCTCTGCGCGCTGTTGCTCCTTTTCCGCTTCCGCAAGCCGCGCCCGTACGGCTTCGCATTCCTTTTCCTTTGCTTCGATGCGCTCTGCCGAGCCGTCGGCGTTCTCCTGCATTTTCCCTTCGATACACTTCACCGCGTTGTCGGCTTGATAGTACTTCTCGTTGACGGCTTTCGTCAATCGATCGCCGTAACGTTCCAAATCGAACAAGCGCGAAACGAGTTTCACGCGGTCGGCAGCCGTCGATTTCACCAACGCGTCGAAATCCCCTTGCGGCAACGCGATACACATCTTAAAATCGGCAAAATTCAAGCCGACGATTTCGGCGAGCGCGTCGTTGACGTCCCGTACCCCTTCCGCAAGCGCGACAAGCTCTTCCGAAGCCGTACGTTCGTACAGCCACGCTTTGGCAATGTTGTTTTTCCGTTTGCGCTCTCGCCGTACGCGATAAGCGTGCCGCACTCCGTCCGTCGTAATCTCGAAATCGAATTCGACGTACGCGCTTTCCGAACGGCAATTGATATAATCGCCGCCGTTGCCGCTACGTTCGATCTGCCCGTACAACGCAAGGTGAATACAATCCAAAATCGTGCTTTTGCCGCTACCCGTATCCCCGAAAATTCCGAATACGCCCCCCGAAAGCAGGGCGCGAAAATCGATCTCCGTCTTTTCGGAGAAGCTGTTTATTCCGCAAAATTCCAAATAAACGGGCTTCATTTCGTCCCTCCTTTTCGCATTTCGGCGTTCGCCGCCTTTTTCTTTTTCTCTTTTATTTTCGCTCGTCGCTTTCCGAAAGCGTCGTCAAAAACAAATGCAACAACTCTTCGGAAGGCGATTCGCCGTAGTTCGCGCGGTAATACGCCTCGAACAACTCCGTCCCCGACATGCCCTTTCGCGAAACGAACTCGAACTCCGTTTCCAAACGCACTTCCGGCAACAGCGAAACGAGGTTACTCTTTTCCGCCAACATCGCCGTTTCCGCTGCCGTGAGCGGCTCGGAAAGCAACAATCGCATTTCCACCAATCGGTCGGGATAGGCGTCCAACAAGTCCAATGCCGCTTGCGCGCCGTCCGCCTCCAAGCGTACGAGACGTTTACCCGATTGCAACGCCACGTCTTTCAATCCCGTTACGCCGTCCTTCGTCAAATCGAACACCTTGACGGATTTATCGGGTTTCTCGTCGAAAGCGTATTGCAGAGGCGATCCGCTGTAATAACAATTTTCTTTGCCCATATGCTGTTTTTTATGCAAATGCCCGAGGGCGATATACGCGCAAGACGGCAAAGCCTCCGCAGGCACTGCCCTCGCGCCGCCGAGGTCGATTTCCCGCTCCCCCTCCGACGCCGCGCCGCCCAATACGTAAATATGCGCCAACAGCACCGACGGCAACCCTTCCGTATTGCAACGTTGCCCTTCGTCTATCCATTGCAACATTTGCTCCTTATAGGGCAACTCGCTCTTTTCTTCCTTAAACCGCGCCTCGTTCGGATAAGGCAACATGGAAACGAACACCCGTTCTCCGCGCCGATTTTCAAACACCGCGCAGCCCTTTTCCGAAGCCACGGGATAGGCAAGTCCGTCCTTCCGTCCGAGCGGAAGCGGCTTTCTGTCGTTGCCGACGATATAAATGCCGAGTTCTTCCGCAAGCGGCGCAGCCGCCGAAAGCCGCACGCCGTCGTCGTGATTGCCGCTGATGATCAATACGGCTCTGCCGTTTGCCGCCAGCTTTTTGACCGCAGAAAAAAACAACTCCTCCGCCTCCGCGCCGGGGGTATACGTATCGAAAACGTCGCCTGCGACCAAAACGAGCTCCACCGCTTCGTCTTCGCAGATCCGCGCAATCTCGTCGAGAACGTCCTTTTGTTCCTCCAAGCGCGTCCGATTCATCAAGCGTTTTCCGATATGCCAATCCGACGTGTGCAATATCCGCATGCTTCTCCACTCCTTCCGTCTACGATAAAAACGATTTTTCGCGATTTTTTCGAAAAAAGCCTTGCAAAACGCCTTGCTTTTCCGCGAAAAAAAAGCTATAATGGTTTTACGCTCATAAATAGAGTAAACGGCTATACTCGATATTATATACTATTTCTTGCAAAAAAGCAAGGAAAGAGCGCGACAAGATGAAAATTTTTCAACGACGCACGTATTTTTCGTCTTTTTACGGACGGCAGACTTGCGTTGGTTTTTCGCGTTCTCAGGAGGAAAACATGTCTTTTTGTTCCTTTTCCAAGGATTTCGACAACGCCTATACGCTGCTCGAAAACAAGTTCATCACCAAATATCTCCCCGAAGCGGACGGCTTTGCCGTAAAAGTCTATCTCTACGGCTTATATCTTTGCCAAAACGCCAATAAGGAATTCGGCGTACGCGCCATGGCGGAAGTTTTGCGCGAACCGGAAGAAAAAATCCGCGAAGCTTTCGCGTTCTGGGAGGACTACGACCTCGTGGAAATCCTCGCGCAAGATCCCTTCACCGTGCAATATCTCCCCGCGCGCACCGCCGTAGGCAGGCCGAAAAAAATCCGCTACGAACAATATGCCGACTTCAACAAAGAATTGCAACGTAAAATGCAAAAAGTCGGCAAATTCGTTTCCGCAGGGGACTATATCAAATATATGCACTTCCTCGAAGAGAACACCATGCAGCCGCAAGCGTTTTTGCTTGTGGCGGAATATTGTATCAACAAGCAGGGCGAAAGCGTTTCCCCCTCTTACGTGTTCAATAAAGCCAAAAAACTCATTCGCAACGGCGTCACGACGTACGAACAAGTGGAAAAAGAACTTTCCGGCTATAACGCCCATGAAGGCGATTTGCAGGCAATTTTCAACGCCATGTCCGCCTTCGCGCGCACGCCCGACGAAACCGATTACGCTTTCTACTCCAAATGGACGGAAGAGCTCGGTTTTTCTCGCGAAGGCATTCTCGCGGCGGCAAAACGTCTCAAACGCGGCACGATGACTTCCCTCGACGTCGCCTTGCGCGAGTTGGCGCAAAAGGAAAAGACCGACGTCGCGGAAATCGAAGCATACCTCGCCGAACGCGATATGCTCACCTCGCTCGCTTTCCGCATCGGCAGGAAGTTGGGCGCGCGCGTGCAAAATCCCGCGCCGTATGTGGACGAGTACGTGGAAAAATGGTACAACTACGGCTTTGAAGAAAACTCCCTCCTCGACCTCGCGCTTTTCTGCATGAAAACGGAACGCGGCGATTTCAACGCCATGCACGAGCTCGTGTCCTCCCTCTTTCGCGACGGCGTCGTATCGGCGGACGGCGTAAAGGAATTCTTAAAAGAAAAGAACAACGAACTCAAACTGTTCACGAAGCTCCGTGCACTTTGCGGCGCGATAAAGCCCAACGCCGCCAACCTCGCCCTCATCAAGACGTGGCGCGATTGGAAATTCAGCGACGAAATGCTGTTGGAAGCGGCGCGCCGCAGCGCAACGAGCGTCAACCCCATTCCCTACATGAACAAAATTCTCTCCGATTGGAAGCACGACGAAATATACTCGCTCGCCGATATACCGAACGATGTTTTCAAGGGAGCAGGTACGCGTTCAAAGGCGGAAACGCGCTCTTTCGTCAACCCCGCGATCGCCGCGTTGAACGCAAAAACCGATCGCGAACGCTACTATGCGTTACGGCGCGAAAAAGCGCAAATACGCGCGGATAAATTCGTCGCCGCGGCAAATAAAAACACGCGCTTTAAGGAGATTTCCACCGAACTTTCCAAAATGGAGATTTCCCTTGCAAAAGCCGAAGTTTTCCGTCCCGAACAACTGCCCGAACTTACCGCGCAAAAGGCAAAACTCTCGCAAGAACGAAAAGCGATTTTGCAGACGCTCGGTATCGAAGAAACACAGCTTTCGCCGCAATTCTCCTGCGTAAAATGCTCCGACACGGGCTTTTTGCCGAACGGCGTTGCCTGCGATTGTTACAAACCCGAATAACCATCGCACGTATTGTAGCCGTAAAAACGATTTTAGGGGCAAAACCCGAAGATTTTACCCCTAAAATGGTGCTCGTGGCCGGACTTGAACCGGCACGGTATCTCTACCGAGGGATTTTAAG
>CAYWML010000042.1:0-12744 GCA_964459515.1 uncultured Clostridia bacterium
AAGCGCGTCGCTTCGCTCCGCGGTCAAGCACCCGCCAAAAAACAGACTGAAAAAAATAAAACTCAATACCGAGAGAAAGGGCGTCGCCGCTGAACCGCTTGGCGAATCGCCCTTTTTCTCTCGTCGGTATAATTTTGAGCTTCTGTAAATTTTTCGTCACTCTATTTGGGGCACGGAAAAGTTACGCTAATGTTCCGCAAAGTAGCTTTTTTTGGGCAAAAGCGTCAATTTATCCATACGCTTACTTTCTTTGATGTACTTCTTTATAGAGTGTCCGTAAAATTATGTCGCTGTCGTGGCAAGCGTTGGCGGCTATGCTTAAAAAAGACGGGATTTGACACGAAAAGGTCGGATTTTGAAATAAAACGCCTATTGACACACCGAAAAAATCTGTTATACTATTCGCGAGAAAAAAAATTTCGGTTTTTCGATGCGGAAAATCGTTAAGGAGAAAGCATGAAAAGGATAGCGGCAGGGACGTTGTGTCTGTTGTTGCTTACAAGCTCGTTCGGGGCTTGTTCGCTCGGCAATTTCGGAACTTCAAAAAGCGACGATTCTTCGACTGAAAGCGCAGGATCTTCGCAAAACGGCGAGGCGGTATCTTCGGTGATTATAACGAACGGGCAAGGCGAGGTTTCGCCTTATGCGGAAAAAATGCAAAATTGGCTTTCGGCGCGCGCGGAAAACGACGAAGTTGACGTCGCAACGTACGCCGTCGGCGTAAACAACCAAGCCGCGCCGATAACGTTGGCGTTGGAATTTACTTCGCGCTACGCCGCGGAAAAGGTCGTTCTCGAATACGGCGTGAAATCCGCGACGGAGAAAACGCGCGTTGCGTTGAGCGGCGAAGTTTGCTTCTATGAGCTATATAACTTGTACAAAGCGACGACGTATACTTGGACGGTGACGGGGAGCTTCGCGAAAGGCGAAGATTGCACGGCTTCGGGAGAGTTCACCACGACGGACGCCGGACCGCGCGTAATGAAAATAGACGGCGTTTATAACGTGCGCGACGCAGGCGGTTGGCAAACGGAGTCGGGTAAACGGGTAAAGCAAGGCTTGCTCTATCGCGGCGGCGCGTTGGAAGCAGGCGACGGCTATTCGCAACCGAGCTTGAAAAAAGACGGCAAAAAGTACATGAGCGAGGTTTTGCAGATTAAGACCGAGCTGGACCTTCGCGGCGTAGAAGCAGGCAAGACGAGCCGTATCACGAACGCGACGTTGCGCGGAATAGCCGTCAGCGGCTATGCCGACGCTTTTTCTTCGCATAAAGACTGCTATAAAGACGTTTTCTCGTTTATGGCGAAAAAGGAGAACTATCCCATGTACGTGCATTGCACGGGCGGCGCGGACAGAACAGGCACGACAGTATTCCTTTTGAACGCCCTTCTCGGCGTTTCCGAAAACGATTTGATTGTCGATTACGAAACGACGTCCTTTTCGATATACGGCGCGCGTAGTACGAAATCGGGAACGTACGCGCCTATGTTCCAAGAGTTTTTAGAACAGTTAAAAGCCTTTGACGGCGAAACGCTGTCGGAAAAGACGGAAAAGTATATGTTGTCTATCGGCGTAACGCAGGCGGAGATTGACAACATTCGCGCGATTTTCTTGGAAGATTAAACGAAATTGAAATAGCGTATAGAGGGACGGCGGCGCGTTTGCACTGCCGTTTTTATCGTTCACTGCGTACATGGTGCGGTTGTTTTGTGTGTTCGTCGTTTTTTGAGTGTGCGAAATATGTGCTGTGTTTCCGCGGCAAGCCTTGCGGCTAGCCGCGAGATTGCCACGGCGCATTCGCGCCTCGCAATGACGGATGGGGGGGACGGGCGTGCGTTTCGCACGCCTTTGCAAGGACGAGCGTGTGTTTCCGCCTAACGGCGGAGATTGCCACGGCGCGTTTGCGCCTCGCAATGACGGACGGGGGCGTGCTTCGCAATGACGGACGGGCGTGCGTTGTGCGAAAATGGTGTTTGTCGCATACCTGCCCTTTGGGTTTTTCGAAACGTCGCAAAAATAACTCGTCGAGGGAAAAGAAAAAACCGTACGTGCGTACGGTTGATCTTCTTGTCGTTTGTAAGGCTTACAAAGCCTGTACGTTGACTGCGCGAAGCTTTGCAGGGTTTTTCGGATCGGCTTCCGTTTCAAACGAAACTTTCTGCCCCTCTTTCAGCCTGCGGTAGCCTTCTGCCACGATAGCGGAAAAATGTACGAATACATCGTCGCCGCCGGCTTCGTTTTCGATAAAGCCGTAGCCTTTTTCCGAGTTGAACCATTTTACTGTTCCTTGTGCCATCTACTTTTCCTCCGACATTATTTATTTACGATCGAACGGCTTTCCTCCTATACGGTGCGATCGCTCTTCTCTCGTTATGCAGTTATTATAGCACATTTTTTGTTTGTTTGCAACCCATATTTGAAAAAAAATTCCGCAAAACGGCGGTTTTTTTTGCTTTTTATACCGAAACGATAGCATTTTCGGCGTATAAGTGCTATAATTTATCATGGACAACGCCGAAAACGGAGTAACGTTCCGCGCCTTGCAATGACGAGCGTGTGTTTCCGCCTAACGGCGGAGATTGCCACAGTCGCGCTTTCGCGCTCCTTCGCAATGACGGGGTGGGGTGTTCGCGCCTCGTAATGACGAGCGTGTGTTTCCGCCTAACGGCGGAGATTGCCACAGTCGCGCTTTCGCGCTCCTTCGCAATGACGGGGTGGTGGTGTTCGCGCCTCGCAGTGACGGACGGGTGTGCATTTCGAGCGTGTGTTCCGCGGCAAGCCTGCGGCTTACCGCGAGATTGCCACGGCGCGTTCCGCGCCTCGCAATGACGGGGTGGGGGCGTTTGCGCCTCGCAATGACGGGGTGGTGGTGTTCGCGCCTTGCAATGACGGACGGGGACGATGTTCTGCGGAAATTTCGCCGATGGGCGAAAACGGAGCGGCTGCTCCGCGATATATCTACGTACAAAAACATAAAAGAGGTTTTTATGGAATTTTTAGAAGTCTTAAAAGTTATTTTGCTCGGTATCATCGAGGGGATTACCGAATGGTTGCCTATTTCCAGCACGGGGCACATGATCCTCTTCGACGAATTTCTCCCCTTAAATCTTCGCGATGAATTTAAGGAAATGTTTTTTGTCGTGATACAACTCGGCGCGATCCTCGCCGTCGTCGTTATGTTTTGGAAACGCCTTTTCCCTTTGCGCGTCGAAGTCCGCGAAGGGGGAGAGAGCGGCAACGAAACGATGAAAAAGGTCGTGGCGGATAAAGGGATACTCACGCTGTGGGGAAAAGTCCTCGTTGCCTGCATACCTGCCGGCGTCATCGGCGTGCTGTTCGACGATTGGTTGGAAGCGCATTTGCATACGCCCGTCGTTATCGCGCTTATGCTGATCCTTTACGGCGTGGCTTTCCTTTGGGTAGAGAAGCGCAACGAAAACAAAACTTTTCCGATCCAAAAAACGGACGATATCACTTTTAAGCATGCGCTGCTTATCGGCGCGTTTCAGGTGCTGTCGCTTATCCCCGGGACGTCTCGTTCGGGTGCGACCATACTCGGCGCACTGCTTATCGGCGTATCTCGCCCCGTCGGCGCGGAATTTACTTTCTTTCTTGCCGTGCCCGTCATGGTGGGCGCGAGCGGCATCAAGCTGTTGAAATTCTTCTTGGAAAGCGGCGGTTTCAGCGGCGGAGAGTTCGGCTATCTCTTCATCGGTGCGGCGGTCGCGTTCGTCGTGTCCCTGCTTATCATTCGCTTTTTAATGGATTTTGTCAAAAAGCACGATTTTACGGTGTTCGGTTGGTACAGAATTTTGCTCGGCGCGGCGGTGCTCGGCATATTGGTTATTCCCGAATTTTTCTAAGCCTTTCGGCGGAATATATAGGAGAGTGAAAAAACATGGAACAAACGACGAACAAGTGGAAAGCTTATTGTAAATCGATCCTGAAGCGGTATTTTATTACGGCGTTTTCGGGAATGGCGCAAGGGCTTTTCGTAACGCTTATCGCAGGCACGATTTTGGCGCAGATTGCAGGTTGGATAGGCGATAACTACGTCGGCAACACCTTGCTGTACATAGCGAATATCGCCAAAGCATTGATGGGCGCGGGCATAGGCGTGGGTATAGCGCATGCGCTCGGAAAAAACAAACTTTTGATATTTTCCGCCGCGGTTGCCGGCATGGTCGGCGCGTTTGCGGATAAATTGATGATAGGCGCAGGCGCGCCGAATATTCTTCTGACGGCAGGTCTGCCGGGAAACCCCATCGGCGCGTACGTAACGGTAATGCTGACGGTGGAGCTCGTCGGACTGTATGCAGGAAAAACGAAATTGGATATTCTGCTTGTGCCGCTCGGCGCGATGTCGGCGGCGTTCGTCGGGGTGTTCGTTTCCTATCCGTTCATTCTTCTTATCGATCTTTTGGGCAAGGGGATCGCCGCGGCAACGAATGCCGTGCCGTTCGTAATGGGGATCGTCGTCGCCGTCGTTATGGGCGTACTTTTGACCATGCCTACCTCCTCTGCCGCTATTTGGGTGGCGGTAGCCAGCCCCGTCATCACGGGGTTCGCCAAAGGCACGGTATCGGCGGAGGCGTATAACGCGATTTTATTGGCAGGCGGAGCGGCAACGGTCGGTTGCGCGTGCCACATGGTCGGCTTTGCCGTGGCGAGTTTCCGCGAGAACGGCGTGAGCGGCTTGATCGCGCAAGGTATCGGAACGAGCATGTTGCAAATTCCGAATATCATGAAAAAGCCGATTACCATGCTCCCCATGATCCTGTCGAGCGCAATACTCGGTCCTGTTTCCACCTGCGTGTTTAAGCTTCGTTGCGGCGCGTCGGGCGGTGGCATGGGCACGAGCGGCTTCGTGGGTGTATTCGATCTTTTCAATTATACGAGCGGTTGGTTCGGCTATGTCGGCATTATTCTATCGATGTTGGTCCTCCCTGCGCTTTTGAATTGGATTTTCTCCGAATGGATGCGCAAAAAAGGCTGGTTGCAAGCAGGCGATTTGAAATTGCCCGAATAATGTCTTTTCGCCGCTTTCAAAACGCGTTTTTGCCGTTCAACGCATACATGGTATACTTGTATTTGTGTTTTCCTCGAAATTTTTATTTGCGAATAAGGCGATTTTTTGCAAAAGAATTCGTTTTGCGGCGGTGCGATTGCGCGTGAACGACGCGCGTTGCGATTTTTTTGCGGATAGCCGAGGGAAACTTTCCCTTTGGGAAAAACCGACGTTTTCTTCGTAAAAACACTTTACAAGTGCAAAAAATCATGATATAATATATATGTCGATATGCGCGTATCGATAAATAACGTACACAAGAAAAAGTGTATACAAAATAAGGAGAATTTTGATGGACGAAAAAGTGCAGTCCGAAGAGGGTATCAGCTTATTGGATATTATGAAGCTTCTTCTCGGCAAAATCAAACTTTTGATTTTGGTGCTTCTTATCGGCGGCGTGCTCGGCGGTTGTTTTGCCGTGTGGAAAACGTACGACGTCAATTATTACGGCACGACCGTGGAGTTTTACGTCAACCCCGAAAAGCCGAAGGATTCCTCGGCGAACAACGGCAGTCAGTACGGCGTATACGGCGCGTACGGCAGGCACGTCATGGACAACATGGTGAAATTGTTGGCGTCGGAAAGCTTCACCGAAAAGTTGCTTTTGAACGGCGAACCTTTGCCGAAAGCGGAAGATTGGGTGAAGACCGAGGACGAAAAGCAGTTGGATTTGGCAACGAAGGTTGCGACGGCGAAAGAAAAATTGGATTTTGCCAACGGAAAACGCGCGCTTGCGGAAAAGGAATCTTCCGAAGCGGCGGAAAGCTTGGAAAAGCTTTGCGTGGAATGGGATAAAGCCGTTCTCGGTTCGAAGTACAGCAATTATTCTTACAGTGATTTGTATTACGAGCGGATTTATAAAACGGATTCGGCTTTTCTGACGGAGCACCCGGATCTCGAAGCTGCTTACGATGGCTATAATACGGCGAGGAATGAAGCGGTGGCTGCGGAAAGCGTAGCCGTAAAAGCCGAAGAAGAGGCGGAAGCGTTGGTCGAAACCGCTTTGGCGGCTTGGCGCAAAACGGCGGAGTATAAAAAGCAATTAAAGGCTTACGGCAACGCCGTATCGTACAGTTATTTGGGCGACGACGACGACGCGGAAGACGCCAACAACCTTGCGCGCAGCTTTATTTACGTGAAAATCAAGGTGTTGAACGAGAAGGCTTTTGCGGAAACTTTATTGGAAAGCGTGAAAAACGTCGTTCCCGAATATATCGAAGCGAACATGGCTGTGCCTTCCGATTATACGGGCACGAACTGTAAGCGTATTACGCGCGACGACAGTATTCAGTTGACGAACCCCGGCTACACGAAGAGCCAAGCGATTAAATACGCCGTACTCGCGGCGGCGGTTGCTTTCATCGTCGCGTGCGTTATCATCATCGTCGTAGACCGTTCGGATACGCGGCTTCGCGACACCGACGTTATTACGAGCAAGTTTAACGTTCCCGTTTTGGGCGTGATTCCCTCCATCGAGGAACTGTCCGTTGTCGGGAAACAAAACAAACGGAAGAATAAATAAGGGGGCGCGACGATTATGAAATGGTTTTCTAAAATTACCGAGCGTTTGCACGTAAATCGCATACAAAAAGACTCTGAAAAACACACGCACTCCCACCGTATGGAGTACTTGTTGAACGAGAAAAGCGCGTTCAACGTTACCGAAGCTTTCCGTAATTTGAAAGCGACTTTGTCGGTGTCTATTCCGAAAAAGGAGGGCGGCGTTGCGATCATGGCGACGTCGGCGTATCCCGAAGACGGAAAAACGACGGTGACGGCAAATCTCGCGCTCATGTTCGCGCTGTCCGACGCGAAAGTCGTTTTGGTGGACGCCGATATTCGAAAGGGCAGAATTGCAAGATATTTCAAGCAAAAAACCGCAACGGGGCTTTCCGATTATCTTTCGGGACAATGCGCTTTGGACGAAGTTATTCGCCCGTCGCAAGTAAATGAAAATCTTTCGTTTATCAGCTGCGGAACGCGCTCCCCGAAGCCTTACGAGCTGTTGGAAAGCGAAGAAATGAAGAAATTGTTGGAAGAACTTCGTCGGCGTTACGACTACGTCATTATCGATACGCCGCCCGTGTTGTTGATTTCCGACGCGCTGGCGATTACGAAAATGACGGACGGGGCAATGTTGATATGCCGTCATCAGGCGTCTTACGTCAACGATATTTCTCGCGCGCTGAACGCCTTATCGTTTGCCAAAGCAAACATTTTGGGGGTTGTCGTCAACGACTATAAAGCGCAGATCAAAAACAAGCGTTACGGCAATTACGGCAGGTCGAGATACTATTCCTATTATAGCTATTCCGATACGCCTTCGGAACAGAACGAAGAAAAAACGGAATAAGCGACAAGACAAAAACATAATGTTGCGGCGGCACGTTCGTGCCGCCGCATTTTTGGCGTTTGTCGCATACACGGTATAGCCGTTTTGTGCTTTCGCTGTTTTTTGTCGGGTGCGGCGCATGTACGCCGTTTCCGTCCCCGTCCGTCATTGCGAGGAGCAAAGCGACGAAGCAATCTCGCGGCAAGCCGAGGGATTGCCGTGGAACACGGGTTCGGAATACGCGCCTCCGTTTTCCGCCTATCGGCGGAGATTGCCGCGGCACGTTCGTGCCTCGCAATGACGGGCATGGCAGGATTGCCGCGGAACACAACCTCGGAATACCAGCTCACGTTTCCGCCTATCGGCGGAGATTGCCGCGGCACGTTCGTGCCTCGCAATGACGGGCATGGCAGGATTGTCGCGGAACACAACCTCGGAATGCCAGCTCGCGTTTCCGCCTATCGGCGGAGATTGCCGCGGCACGTTCGTGCCTCGCAATGACGAGCATGGCAGGATTGCCGCAGTCGCGCGTGCCGTGCTCCTTCGCAATGACGGGCAGGGGGCGTACCGTCCGCGCGATTATAGAGAGGGGGCAGGTATGCGTTCACGGTGACGGGCTTGTGTTTCCGCCTGACGGCGGAGATTGCCGCGGCACATTCGTGCCTCGCAATGACGAGTATGGGGGCGTTGTAGCTTTTGCCCGACATTTTTCGGAAAACGAAAAAAAATTTAATGAAAAACGCTTTTTTAATGAAAATAACAAGACAAATTTTGCCGAGTGTGATATACTTTATTGGCAACGCTATTTTGCGAAAAAGCGTTCGGGAATATTGGATATAAGGCAGGGCTGAATAGGAATATGAAGAAATTACACTTAATTTGCAACGCACATCTCGATCCGATATGGCAATGGGAATGGGAAGAAGGGGCGTCGGCGGCGTTGTCCACATTTCAAAGCGCGGTGAATTTATCGAAAAAATTCGATTACGTATTTTGCCATAACGAAGTGACGCTGTACAAATACGTAGAGAATTATGCGCCGAAGTTGTTTGCGGAGATAAAAGAGCTGGTAAAACAAGGAAAATGGCATATTATGGGCGGCTGGTATTTGCAACCCGAATGTCTTATGCCCGAGGGCGAAGGAATGGTCCGCCAAATTCGGGAGGGGGAACTCTATTTCGAGGAAAAATTCGGCGTAAAGCCGACGACGGCGGTGAATATGGATCCGTTCGGGCACTCTCGCGGACTCGTGCAAGTTCTGTCGAAATGCGGACAGGACAGCTATATGTTCATGCGCCCGTACGGTCCGCATATACGCAAGCAGCTCGATTTGCCCGAGGAGTGCTTTATCTGGGAGGGCTATGACGGAAGCCGTATAAAGGCGGTGCGCTTGACGGAATACAATTCCGATTTGGGGCATGCGCGCGAAAAGATAGAAAAGGATATCGAACGCCGAAAGGACGAGGAGATTTCTATTTCGCCTTGGGGCGTCGGCAATCACGGCGGCGGTCCGTCCGCAAAAGATTTGGGCGATATTGCCGATTTGATGAAAACGAGCAAAATCGAAATCGTGCATTCCACGCCCGAACGCTTTTTTGCGGAAGCGAAACCGACGAAAGTGTTTGCGGAGTCGTTAATCTCGTGCATGGTAGGCTGTTATACGTCGATGATCGGCGTAAAGCAAAAATACAGACAGCTGGAAAAAACTTTCTATTTCACGGAAAAAATGTCGTCTATCGCGGCGTTGAAGGGCGTTATCGAATATCCCGAGAAAAAGCTTCGCGAAGTAACGGAAGATATGTTGAACGTGCAATTCCACGATATTTTGCCGGGATCGTGCATAAAAGAGGGCGAGGACAACGCTTTTACGTATATCCATCACGGCTTGCACGAGCTGAACTTACTCCGCGCGAATGCAATGTTCGGGCTTTGCAAGGGACAGCCCGTCGCGGAGGAAAACACCTATCCGATTATGGTGTTCAATCCGAAGACGTACGCAGGCAAACAAACAGTGGAATGCGAGTTGTCGATTATTCCCACGGATTGTTTTGAAGACAGTTTTTCGCAAATCGAAATTTACGACGAAAACGGTCGTAAATTGCCTGCGCAGACGGTGAAAGAGGGCAGTAGCATCAGTATCGATTGGCGCAAAAAAGTAGTGTTCGAGGCGGAGTTGCAACCGCTTTCCGTCACGCGCTTTACGGCGAAAACGGTCGTTTTGCCGAAGCCCGAATATCCCGTCAATAAAGATATCGTGTTCGACAACGGCGAAAAACGGGTGATAATCAACGCGAAAACGGGTTTAATCGAAAGCTATGTCGTAGGCGGCGTCGAGTATGCGAAGGGCGCGTTCTTTGCGCCGTATGCGTATGAAGATTATCCCGATCCTTGGGGCATGAACTATACGAGCGTGGGAAGAAATCCGAAGCCGTTTACACATCTGCAAAAGCCCGACGGCGTGTTTAAGGGCTTGCAATCCTTCGAAATCATCGAGGACGGGGAAATCTATACGGAGGCGGAAACGTTTTTCGCGTACGGCAATACGCGGCTTCGAATCGGCTATAAAATTTACAAAAAAGGCACGGCTGTGGACGTGACCGTCAATCTGTTCCCGGGAGAGATCGATGAGTCGGTGAAGTTGCATTTGCCCACGTTCGGCGGCGAGTACGTCGGGGAGCAGATTTTCGGGCGAGAGGGATTGTTTACGGACGGCAGAGAGTGCGTGGCGCATAACTTTGTGGCAGTGAAAAAGGACGGCAAGTATTTGCAAATTTTAACGCCGTCCACGTACGGTTCTTCCTACGTAGACGGAGAGGTGCGTTTAACGTTGCATAGAGGCGCGGCGTATTGCGCGCATCCCGTTCCCGACAGACCGTTGTTCCGCGAAAATATCTATATCAAAAAGATCGATCAGGCGCAAAGAGATTATTATTTCCGTTTGGACGTGAGCGACGAAAAGAGTTTGCAAAAGAACGCGGACCTGTTTACGGAAAAGCCGTACGCATTGAATATATTCCCGACGGTGGACGTAAAAACGGACAACGGCGCGGAAATCGGCACGAGCAACGGAGAAATTTCCGTCGTTACGATCAAAAAAGGCGTACAAACGGACGGATATATTTTCCGCCTGCAAAACAACGGCGAAACGGAAAACGAAACCGAACTGCGTTGTTGTGCGGCGGAATTGCGGCTTTCGTTCTCCCCGTTTGAAGTGAAAACCGTCGTATATAAGGACGGAAAATTGACGGAAATACGCGAAATGCTTATATAAAATGCCATGCAAAAGGGCGTTTGAAATAACGGAATTTCCGTTTGGTAGAGTGTTTGTAAAAAATGATTTTTTTTTGTTTTAAGGCACGCCGATTTCGGCGTGCCTTAAAACAATATTAGAGTTGTCAAAAAATGAAATCGCACAATGCGGATTATGCCTTCGTTCTCCCTTTCCTCCTGTGGCGGAAAGGGAAAACGGAAGAGATTACCGCATCGCTTCGCTCCTCGTAATGACGGACGAAAAGCGTTTCGCGACAACTCTATTGCGCGATTGCGTTGTTGTAAAATGCCGTTTTGTCGTTATAAGGAGCGAAAATACGGCGAGATTTCCATAATTCGTTCGGGGCGCGGAAGCGCGCGGGAAAATGCTTATACCGTCGTTTTTGTGGTTTTATGCTTTTTTCGATATTGCAAAGGCGTCAAGGAAGTGGCTTCTTTGAATTTATGATTAAGCGAGCTGACGCTGTTGAAACCCAAATCCAAAGAAATATCCAGCACCGATTTCGTCGTGGTGCGGAGCAGGCGTTTTGCGTAAGTTATCTTCGTTTCGTTGATGTATTCGATAAGCGTTTTTCCTAAAAATTGTTTGAAAAGACGGGACAGGTGCGAATAGGAGTAGGCAGTATGCGCCGCCAATTGCTCCACGCTCATTTTGAAGCATTTCGGCTTTCGCAAGAAGCTTAAAAACTCGTTCAGCCATGCGGGGTAGGCTTCGTTTGCATTCAATTTTTGCGACAAAAAAATCGTAATCAACTGATGAATAAGCAGCAACGAAGATTGTTCGTACACCTGCTGTGCTTCCGATTGCGTGGATAAAGCCTGTTGCACGATTTCGTCCGTGACGGCAGGCGATAAATGAAAGGAAAAGGGCAGATTTTCGTTGGAAAAGTCGAAAATATCGGCGTAGAGCGCGAAAATGGCTGCAATCGCCTCGCTCGTAATCGTGAAGTTGATATATTCCACGTCCGTTTCGTTGTCGACGTAATCGAGCCTATGGGAGTCCGTCGGGCGTACCAAATAGGCGTAGCCCTTTTCCGTGATCTCCTTCACGCCGTTGATGGAATGGCAAAGCTTGCCTTTGATAATGACGAACAGTTCCCAATGGGTATGCGTGTGCAGATAGGGAAAGGCTACGTTCAGCCAATTGAACGCGGCTTTTGCCTTCGGATAGGGGCTGGATTCGCGCAAGGTGGATTTTTTGATTTTTTTGATCGGCTCGAAATTCGGCGTCGTCGGTTTGATACTCATAATTTCAGTATAGCATATTTTGAAAAACAGGTCAAGAAGAAAAAAGACGTATGGTAAAAGTTTACAATTAAAAATCGCGGGGGGGGGGTAAATTGATAGGATATTACAAGTTTATGATATAATCGGACAAGAAAAATCGAAAAATGTGTGTTATAATATAGATGCGATAGTGGAGGTGTGTCGGTTTTTCAGACGAACCGCCCTTGCCGCGAGGCGAAGAAAACGAAGCGAAAAGCAAGTCGTTTTTTCGTAGCCGCATCGCAAAAATTGAAAAAACGTTCAGGGCTATAGCCCTGCTTGCTTATAAGCAAGCAAAAAAAACTTACTCGGCAAAAAAAGAGAAAGATCATAAATACGGAGAGTGAGCAGGATATGTTGCGCTTACAAAAATGGAGTTTAAGAGAAGCAGGCAAAGAAGAAAAAATCGCGGCGAGCGTGCCGGGCGACATCACGGATACGCTGTATAAGGCAGGGTTGATAGACAATCCCTATTTCGGATTAAATCATCGGCACTTGCGCGAATGGTTGGATAAGGATTATATTTATTCGACGGAGTTTACGATAGAAAAACAGCCCTCGTCGGACGAGGATATGTTTATCGCGTTCGACGGCGTGGATTTGTTCGCGGATATTTATTTGAACGGCGAACTGTTGGGCAAAACGGACAATATGTTCAAAAAATACGTATTCGACATCGGCGACAAAATCCGCATCGGAAAAAATCTCGTGGAAGTACATATGCATTCCACGACGAAGTACATGGAAACGATCGACACGAAGGACTATTTCGCCGTGTTCAACATTCCGAGAATATTGCTTCGCAAGG
>CAYWML010000043.1:0-12732 GCA_964459515.1 uncultured Clostridia bacterium
AAAAATTTTTTTTTAAATTTCTCGTTTGTTTTGCTTGACTTTATTTTGCAGGTCTAATTTTGGAGTAGTTAAATTCTCTCATACCCTTACCTCCGATATGTTTCCATTAAATTATACCTCAAAATAAGGGGATTGTCAATCATTAATGGTGTATTTCCCTTAAAAATATTATAATAAAAAGGGGATTTTGTATTCATCAAAAGCAAAAATGATTATCAAAAGGATTTTTCGTTTTCCATTTGGCATAAAAACCATTACCAAACGTTACAGATGTTTTGGGGAACATTCTTGATGTATTCGCCGAAAAATGTTCCCTAAATTGCAAGCGATTATTCAAAAATATTATTCTTGGTAGCGTCGAATTTATGCTTTGCTATACAATCAGCATTCATCGTTTGCGATGCGGATTTTGTCGAACTGCGAGGGTTTTGTGCGTGTGCGGGCACGTTTACACGTAAATAGTGTAGGAAAATGGTCAAAAAGCTCTTATACGGACTTGACGAAACGAAAAAAAAATGCTATGATAGTACCATGGAAAATAATAACGAACTCAATCAAAGGATTGCGAAAAATCTCGTAACCTATCGTAAAGCCGCCGGTTTAACGCAGGCAGAGCTTGCAGAAAAAATCAATTATTCGGATAAATCCGTTTCAAAATGGGAATCGGGGAACGGCGTTCCTGACATATACACGCTGTTGCAATTGGCGAATTTGTACGGCGTGCGTATCGGCGCGCTCGTCGAAGAGGAGGGCGTAAAGCCGCAACAGCGCACGACGAAAGGGCTGCATTTATTGATAGCGTTGCTTTCCGTCGGTATCGTGTGGTTGGTGGCGGTGCTTGCGTTTGTCGTTTTGAAAATGTTTAAGCTGGGCGGCTACGCGTGGCTTTCGTTTATTTACGCTATTCCTGCCAGCGCGATTGTTTTGACGGTGTACGCTTGTATTTGGAAACGCCGCTTGTTTAATTTCATGTGCGTGTCCACTTTGATTTGGTCGGTGTTGGTGACTTTTTTCCTGACGGGGCGTTCTTTGTCGATGTCTTTCGGATGGGATTACAGCGGACTTTGGCTCGTGTTTTTATTGGGCGTTCCTTTGCAGTTTTTGGAAGTGCTGTGGACTTTTTTCCGCACCTTGCTGCGCCGACAGAAGAAAACGACCGCGCGGAATGCGGACGAGGCGGAAAAGAAGTGAAACACATGCGGAACGGGAGCTGTTATGCGCTGTTGTTATTGTAAAGAAAACGAAGCGGTGGAAACCTACAAAAGCCCTAAGGACGGCAAAGAGGCGCATTATTGTATGCGCTGTTACGCGCGTTTGTTCTTGTCGGCGAAAGACGTTGCGCAGACGGGCGACGGGAGCTGTTGTCCCTATTGCGGCATGACGCTTGCCGAATATCAAGCGCGCGGCGTCGTGGGCTGCGCGAGTTGTTATTCTGCGTTGTACGCAGGGATTTTTTCGGATTTGTTGCAAATGCAGGGGGAGCGCGCGCATGTCGGAAAAACGCCGCCTTTATTGCAAAACGACGAGCAAATCGTGGAAGCGAATCGCTACGCCGCCGAGTACGAAAAAGACCTGTATAGGCAAGCCGCCATGAAGCAAGCGCGACGGGAGCGGCAGTGCGCCGAGCTGGAGTTTTTAAGCGAGCGGCTTCGTTCGCGAAAAGATATCGAGGGCGCGGAAGGGTACGAGGCGAAGCTTTCGCAATTGCGCGACGGAGCAGAGGTAGAGGAGGAATTTGTATGGCGAACACGCCCGAATTTATCCAAGCAACGGTAGTTTCTACTCGTATTCGGCTCGCACGGAATTTTTCCGGCTTCCCCTTTCCTGCGAAAATGGAAGATACGCATGCGGAAGATATCGTGCATTTGGTCGAAGAGGGGTTGCGGCGGCTCGATCCTTGCCAATATAAGCGATACGATATATCCAAACTCAGCGACAACGAGGCGCAGTCCTTACAGGAGCGGTATATTATCAGCCCTGCGCTTTTGAAGCGCGTGAACGGCGGCGCGGCATTCGTGTCGGAGGATGCCGCCGTGTCTTTAATGGTGAACGAAGAAGATCACTTGCGCGAGCAGTATATCGTAAAGGGCTTCGAGCTGTACAAGGCGTACGAACGATTGAGCGCGCTCGACGACGGCTTGTCGTCGTTGTTCGATTTTGCGTTTGACGAAAAACTCGGTTATCTTACGGCTTGCCCGAGCAATCTCGGTACGGGTATGCGCGCTTCGGTGATGTTGATGTTGCCGGGGTTGGCGCGAAACGGGGAATGGGAGCGGCTGTTGCCCGAATTAAAGGAGCGCGGTATGACGGTGCGCGGCGCGTTTGGCGAAGGCACGAGCGCGGAGGGGTATCTCTATCAGGTCAGCAACGAACGCACGTTGGGCATTTCCGAGCAGGAAATTTTAGAACAAGTTTCGGAAACGACGTTAAAGTTGTGCGATCGGGAGCTGCTTGCCCGTGACGAGTTGATGAAAAATTCGGAAACGGAGTTGCGCGATCAGTGCTTGCGCGCGTACGGTACTTTGACGAATTGCGCCGTGCTTAGTTGGGAAGAATTTCGCGCGAAGATCGCGGACGTGCGTTTGGGAGTATTGCTCGGCTTTTTTAAGACGGAAAACAAGAAAAAATTCGAAGAGTTTTTGGACGATATGCGCCCTGCGGCTTTCCGCTTGAACAACAATCTCGAAGGGGAAAGCGATCGGTTTTGCGACGAGGTGCGTGCGGAAACGGTGGGGATTGCGCTTCCCGAATTGGTCCGCGTGCATAAACTCTACCATTCCCAAAGGGAGCGGAAGAGAAAATAAGGTTCGCCGTGGCGGCGACGAGAAAAACGAAAGGGCGGTGTTTCCGCCGTTGGAGGGAATATGTATCCTTTGTCGAGGGCAACGGAAAATTTCAGGCGTGCGTTGGAAATAGCCAACAAAACGGCGGCGGAGCTGGGGACGAGCTTCGTCGGCAGCGAGCATTTTATTTACGCTTTTTTGGCGTTGCCGAATTGCGAGGCGTATAAAATCCTTGCGCGAGAGGGCTTGCGCAAAGAGGAATACGGCGCGTTGTTCACGGCAAGCGTGGATAAAAATTATCAAGGACAAGGCTTAACGCCGCGCATGCAACAGATGTACGACAGAGCCGTGGTGCAGGCGGAAAAAAACGGCATGCCTGCCGGTACGGCGCATATGTTGTACCAAATTCTTTGCGCTTCGGATTGTTGTGCCGTTTCCTTTTTGCGACGTTTTACCGACGTGGAGGCGTTGAAACAGAATACGTTGTCCGCACTTCGCGCTTTGCGGCAACGCGTCGAATGGTGCGAAGAAGAAAACGATCCGTCGTCCGTCACCGATCCGTTGACGAGCGATTATTCGGCGGATTTTTCCGCCTCCGACGAGGGATTGCAACAAAAATGGGCGAGCGTTTTATCGCGCGAGCGCGCAGACGAGGAGAAGCTCGGCAAAGAGAGCAGAGGGAGAAAAGCCAAAAAATTGCCCGAATTCGGTTTGGATTTGACGGAGCGCGCGCGTAAAGGAAAGGTCGATCCCGTCATCGGGCGCAAGAAAGAAATCGAAAAAGTCGTGCAGGTGCTTTCTCGTCGTTTGAAAAACAATCCCGTACTCGTGGGCGAGCCGGGCGTCGGAAAAAGCGCGATTGTGGAAGGCTTGTCGCAGTTAATCGTAAAAGAGGAAGTGCCCGAACAATTATATAATAAAACGATATTTTCCGTCGATCTTCCCGGTATGTTGGCAGGCACGCGCTATCGCGGCGATTTCGAAGAGCGTTTGAAAAAGCTTTTGGACGCCGTCGTGAAAGACGGCGACGTGGTGCTGTTTATCGACGAGATTCATACGCTCGTCGGTGCAGGAAGCTCGTCCGAGGGGAGCATGGACGCGGCGAATATATTAAAGCCTTTGCTTGCGCGCGGCGATTTGCAGGTAATCGGTGCGACGACGATCGAGGAATATCGAAAGTATATCGAAAAGGACAGCGCGTTGGAACGGCGTTTTACGCCCGTGTACGTGGACGAGCCGTCGCAGGCGGATACGGTGACGATATTGAAAGGCTTGCGCCCGAAATACGAAGAGCACCACGGGATTGTCATCACGGACGAAGCCATCGAGGCGGCGGTGCAGTTATCGGCGCGGTATATAAACGATCGCTTTTTGCCGGATAAGGCAATCGATCTCGTGGACGAAGCCGCGGCGCGCGTGCGCATTGTGGAGGAAGGCGGCAGTTTTGAAATTCAAGAAGCGGAAAAAGAAATTCGTTTGTACGAAGAGGAACGCCGCTTGTGCGAAAGCCGCAGAGAATACGCTTTGGCGAGCGAGGCTTTGAAAAACAAACAACGCGCGCAGGAAAAGAAAGCCGCGCTCGAACAAGCGCAATCGCCGAAACGGTTGGCGGACGGGCGTTGCGCCATCGGTCGGGAACACGTTGCGGCGATTGTCAGCGCGAGAATGCGCATTCCGCTTTTGAAAATTACGCAAGAAGAGGGCGAAAAACTTATGCGGTTAGAGCAGGATTTGCATCGCCGCATTATCGGGCAAAACGAAGCGGTGACGGCTGTCGCGAAAGCCATTCGGCGTGCGCGCGCAGGGTTGAAAGATCCTTCTCGTCCGATCGGTTCGTTTATCTTCGTCGGACCTACGGGCGTCGGCAAGACCGACCTTAGCAAGGCGTTGGCAGAGGCTCTTTTCGGCTCGGAAGAGCAGATGATTCGCTTGGATATGAGCGAATATATGGAAAAGCAATCGATTTCCAAGCTTATCGGCGCGCCCCCCGGTTACGTCGGCTACGAGGATTTGCAGACGGGGCAATTGACGGAGCGCGTCCGCACGAACCCGTATTGCGTAATCTTGTTCGACGAAATCGAAAAGGCGCACCCCGACGTGTTTAATTTGTTGTTGCAGATTTTGGACGACGGGCGATTGACGGACAGCAAGGGCAGAACGGTAAGCTTCAAAAACGCCGTCGTGATTTTGACGTCGAATGTCGGCTCGGCTGTCGCGGAAAGCGAACGCACGGGGGTATACGGCTTCGGCAGCGAGGAGCGCGGCGACGGCGGCGTCGGGGAGCGACAGTACGAAACGATGAAGGAAAACGTCACGAAAGCCCTGAAAGAAAAGTTCCGCCCCGAATTTTTGAACCGAATGGACGATATCATCGTATTCCATCGCTTGACGGAAGCCGATTGTGCGAAAATCGGTGGCAAAATCGTGGACGGGCTGTCCAAGCGTTTGTTGGAACAGCGCGGTATCGTGCTTACGGTGACGGAGCGCGCCCTTCGCGCCATGGTACAGGAGGGATACGATCCGCAATACGGCGCAAGACCGTTAAAGCGCATTATCCGTAGAAGAATCGAGGATAGGCTTTCGGAAGAGATATTGTTGGGCAGAGTCTGCAACGGACAGCGCGTAACGGTGGATTTTGTCAACGGGGAATTTTTGTTCGCAACAAGGGAGATTTGAAGATGAAATTGACGACAGCCGGAGAATCGCACGGAAAAGCGTTGGTGGCGATTGTGGAAGGTTTGCCTGCGCATTTGCGGATTTGCGCCGAGGAAATCGACGCCGCGCTTGCACTTCGGCAGGGTGGCTTCGGACGAGGCGGTAGACAAAAAATCGAAAAAGACCACGCGGAGATTTTAACGGGCGTGCGGAACGGAGAAACGCTCGGCAGTCCCGTCACGCTCTGTATTTACAATCGCGATTTTGAAAATTGGTCGGCGAGTATGTCGGCTTTCGATTGCGACGGCGAGGCAATGGCGCAAAAGCGGCTTACGAAAGTACGTCCCGGGCACGCCGATCGGACGGGTATGCAAAAATATGCGCAGACGGACGCACGCAACGTTTTGGAGCGGGCTTCCGCGCGCGAAACGGCAATCCGCGTTGCCGCAGGGGAGCTGTATCGGCAATACCTTGCCGCGCTCGGCGTAGAAATAAGCGGCTACGTGCGCGAGGTTTGCGGCATAAAGGACGAGGGCAGGTATTCGTTTACGGAAATTTTACGGGCAAAGACGACGGAGCTCGGCATATTGGACGAAAGGATTTCGGCGCAGGCGAAAGAAAAGATTTCCGCGTTAAAAGCGCAGGGCGATACGGCAGGCGGTGTGGCGGAAATTCGCGTTTGCGGCTTGAAAAGCGGCTTCGGTAGCGTGATGTCCTATGCGGAAAAATTGGACGCGCAACTTGCACAAGGCTTGATGAGTATACAGGCGGTGAAAGGCGTGGAAATCGGCGAAGGCTTTTCGTCGGCTTCTCGAAGCGGTAAAGACGTGCACGACGAGATATTTCCTTCGGAAACGGGGTGCTATCGTATGACGAACCGCGCAGGCGGTTTCGAGGGCGGTATGTCGAACGGGGAGGAGTTGGTGTTGCGCGTGGCGATGAAGCCGATTCCCACATTGATGAATGGCTTGCGCACGGTGGATACCGAAACCGGAGAAGCGGCAATCGCCGCTTCGGAACGTAGCGACGTATGTGCGATTTTCGCTTTGGAACGGATTGCGGAAGCGGTCGTCGCGCAGGTTTTGGCGGACGCCGTGGATAAGCGGCTCGGCGGCGATACGATGGCGCAGGTTTGCGCGAGATATAAGGAATTGCCTTGAATATGGAAACAATTGTATTGAAAACGCCTTCTACGGAGGGGAAAATCTATATCGGTGCGGACGCCGTTTCTACGCGCTTGCCTGCTTTGGTTGCAGGACAAAAAAATTTCGTCGTGACCGATTCCAACGTATACGGATTGTATCGCGCGTGGTTTTCGCGATATTTTCCCGAAACGGAAATTTTTGTTTTAGAGGCAGGCGAACGGCAAAAAAACTTGACTTCTTTATGCGCGATATTGACGAAAATGACGGGGGCAGGTCTGCATCGAACGTCGAAATTATTCGCCGTCGGCGGCGGCGTCGTCGGGGATATCGCAGGGCTTGCCGCGGCTTTATATATGCGCGGAATTGCCTACGTGCAAATTCCCACGACGCTTTTGGCGCAGGTGGATAGTAGCGTCGGGGGGAAAACCGCAGTGGATTTGGAGGGCGTAAAAAACGTCGTCGGCGCGTTTTATCAGCCGTCGGAAGTGCTTATCGATTCGACTTTTCTTTCTACGCTTCCCGAAAGAGAGATAAAGTGCGGCTTGGGCGAAATCGTGAAATACGCCGCCTTAAACGAAGATGTTTTTCGTTTGCTTTCGGAGTCGTCGTCTTGGATAGAACCGTCTTTTTTGGAATATTTGCTTTCGGTATGCGTGCGGCATAAAGCGGCGGTCGTTATGCGAGACGAAAAGGAACGCGGAGAGCGAAAGTCTTTGAACGTCGGGCATACGACTGGGCATGCCGTGGAGCTTTGTAGCGGACTTTCGCACGGAGAATGCGTGTTATACGGTATGCTTTTGGAAACGCAGATTGCAGTGGAAAAAGGCGTATGCGCGCCTTTGTACGGAGAAGCTTTGAACGCGCTCGTACGGCGCGCGCTTGCATTGCCGCCGCAGGAACCGTTGTCCTTTGCGGAAACGGAAAAAATAGCCGAACGCGCGCTTGCGGATAAAAAGAACGGCGACGACGGGAAAATTACGATGGCGGTTGCGGCGGAAAAGGGCGTTTGGAAATTGCTTTCTTTGCCTTTTGAGGAATATCGCGCCTCGCTTGTTCGGGCGGTTGAAAAAATGAAATGCGAGGGGCAGGTATGCAACGAATAGAAGCAAGAGAATATTTTTCGGGTGAATTTTCATTGCCGGGGGATAAATCGATTACCCACCGCGCCGTAATGTTAAACGCCGCCGTGGACGGCGAAGCCGTTATCGAAAATGCCTTGACGGGTGAGGATTGCCTTTCCACTTGTCGTTGTATGCGCGCACTCGGAGCGCGCGTGGACATTGTCGGCTCTACGCTTTACGTACGCGGTACTTCGGATTTTCGCGACGGCGCAACGCTCGATTGCGGCAATTCGGGCACGACTATGCGCCTGTTGACGGGATTGGTGGCAGGAAAGGGCGTTTCCGCTCGGTTGGAGGGGGACGCTTCGTTGTCGGCAAGACCGATGGGGCGCGTCGCGGAGCCGCTTGCTGCTTTGGGGGCGGATGTTCGCACGACGGACGGGCACGCGCCTTTGTACGTGCGACCGAGCCGTTTGCACGGGACGAATATCCCTTTGAAAATCGCGTCCGCGCAGGTGAAAAGCGCGGTGCTTTTGGCAGGACTTTCCGCCGACGGCAGTACGACTGTCACCGAACCGATTTTATCGCGCGATCATACCGAGCGTATGCTCTATGCCATGGGCGCGGATATTCAAACGGAAGGCACGCGCGTTACGGTACGCCGCAGTATGTTGCATAGCGTGAACGTGCGCGTTCCGTCGGACATCTCTTCCGCGGCGTATTTTATGGCGCTCGGCGCGTTAAAAGGCAAAACGCTTTGTAAAAACGTGGGAATAAACCCCACGCGTACGGGGATACTGACCGCGTTCGATCGGTTAGGAGTTCGGTATACGTTGGAAAACGAGCGGCTTTCGGGCGGAGAAAAAATTGCCGATATTTGCGTGGAAAAAACGCCGATGCGCGCCGTTACGCTAACGGCGGCGGATATTCCGTCGATGATTGACGAGTTGCCGCTGATCGCGCTTTTATGCGCCTTTGCGGATGGCGAAAGCCGCATTACGGGCGCGCAGGAGTTGCGCGTTAAGGAGAGCGATCGTATCGCCGCAACGGCGGAGATGTTACGCTCGCTCGGCGGCGATTGCGAGGAGCTTCCCGACGGATTTATTATTCGCGGACGGGGCAAGCTTCGCGGCGGCGACGCGGACAGCCGCTTGGATCACCGCATTGCGATGACGGCTGCCGTCGGGCTTATCGCTTCGGAGCGCGGCGGAAACGTACTTCGTCCCGAATGTTGCGTCATTTCTTTTCCGAGCTTTTTCGAGAAATTGAACGAAGCATAAAAAGGAGGGGGCAGGTATGCAACGAACACTGCGATTGGGTTTAATCGGAAAGGACGTTTCCAAATCGCGTAGCGAGCGCATGCACCGCTTTATTTTGCGTGCATTCGGCGTGGCGTGCGAATACGAAAACTTTTCCGTCGGCGCGGAAGATTTCGATTGCGCCGCGCGTAGGCTTATGGGCGATTTCGACGGATTTAACGTGACGATTCCTTATAAACGGGACGTCATGGAGTATTTAAGCGGCGTGGAAGGGTTTGCCGCGGAGTGCGGCGCGGTGAATACCGTACTTACGGAAACGGGAAAAGGGTTTAATACGGACGGGGAAGGCTTTTTGACGATGTTGCGCTTTGCCGGATTTTCGCCGAACGGAAAGAAAATTCTGGTGCTTGGCGGCGGCGGATCGGGCAGAAGCACGGCGGCTGTCTTGAAAAAGACAGGGGCGCATGTCTACGTTTATCAACGAAGTCGGGAAGCCTTGGAAGAACTTTGCGCGCAGCTCGGCGTGTCGGCGGCGGCTTCGCCGAATACGGGCGGATACGACTTATTGATCAATTGCACGGGCGTGGGCATGCATACGACGGTGGGGCAGTCGCCCGTGGAGGCGCGTGCGTTCGTCGGGGCGGAAGCGGCAGTGGATTTGATTTACGAACCGACGGAAACGGCTTTTTTGCGCTTGGCAAAGGAGCGAGGCTTGGCTACTTTGAACGGCGAGTCCATGCTGTTCTTTCAGGCGTATTATGCAGATTGCTTGTATCTAAGCAGAGGCGCGCGGCAGGAGGAAGCCGTGTCGCTGTATGAAAAATATCGAAAGGAATGACGGAGGCAGAACGATGAAATTTTTAATCATGAACGGCGTAAATTTGAACTTGACGGGCATGCGCGAGCGCGGCATATACGGCACGGCAAGCTTGGAAGAGATCAACGGGAGAATCGCGGCGTTTTGCAAAGAGAACGGCGACGAAGCGGATTTTTTCCAAAGCAACGTCGAGGGCGAGCTGGTGAATAAATTGCACGAAGCGTATTTGTGCCACGCGTACGACGGGATTGTTTTCAACGCCGGCGCGTTCACACATTATAGTTACGCGTTACGCGACGCGATTGCGGCAATCGAGATTCCCGTCGTGGAGGTGCATATGTCCAACGTGCACGCACGGGAATCTTTCCGCGCAAGCAGCGTGCTTTCCGAAGTGTGTCGCGGCGTGGTATGCGGCTTTGGCGCAGGCAGTTATTTGGCTGCGATTGTCGGGTTGAAATCTTGTGAAAATCAGCTTTGAGAGGTGAAGCATGAATTTGATTTTATGCGGCATGATGGGCGCGGGAAAAACGACCATCGGCATTAAAATTGCGGATATTACGGGGCGCAGGTGGTACGATACGGACGGGATTATCGTGGATAAACACGGGAAGATTTCGGATATTTTCGAATATTACGGCGAAGCGCATTTTCGCAAATTGGAAACGGAAGTCGTGAAAGAGTTGGCGGCGCAGGATAAATTGGTGATTTCAACGGGCGGCGGACTCGTTTTGAAAAAGGAAAACAACGAGCTGTTGCAGCAAAACGGGAAAATAATCTTTTTACGCGCCACGCTGGAAACGCTTTCGTCGCGGTTGAACGTGGACGGGGAACGTCCGCTGTTGCATACTTCCGCGGAGAGTATGCGCGATCGCTTGGCGCGGCTATTGTCGGAGCGCGCTCCCGTATACGAAAGCGTAGCCGATTATATCGTGGACGTGGACGAAAAAACGCCGGAGCAAATCGCGCTCGAAGTGCTGGAATTGACGGGGCAGGTATGAGATGAAGACGGCTTTGGTGACGGGCGGAACGCGTGGGATCGGCTTTGGAATTGCTTGCGCGTTGTTGCAAAAGGGTTATCGCGTATGCGTTACGTATTCGCGCGACGAGGACAGCGCGGAAAAGGCGGCTGCCGTCGGATTGGAAACGTATAAAGCGGACGTTTCGTCGGAAGCGGCGGTGGAGGCTCTTTTTGAAAAAATCGACAACGTGGAATTGTTGGTGAACAACGCGGGAATTTCGCTCGTAAAACAGTTGCAAGACGTGACGTATGCCGAGTTTGAACGGGTGATGGCGGTCAATGTCGGCGGCGCGTTTCTTTGCGCGCGCGAAGCGGCGAAAAAAATGATTTCGGCGCAGCGCGGTCACATCGTCAATATCGCTTCCGTGTGGGGCGAAGTGGGCGGTAGCTGCGAAAGCGTGTATTCCGCATCGAAAGCGGCGTTGCTCGGTTTTACGAAAGCACTCGCGAAAGAACTCGGTTGGTCGGGGATACGCGTAAACAGCATATCGCCGGGGGTGATCGATACGCCGATGAACGCGTGTTTTACGTGTGAAGAAATGCAGGCGTTGCGCGAAGAAATCCCCGTGGGCAGGATCGGCAACGCCGAGGATGTTGCGCGCGCCGTGCTGTTTTTAGAGGAAAACGACTATATTACGGGGGTGGATTTACCTGTAAACGGCGGTTTTTCTATCGCGTAACGGTCGCTCGCGCTTATGTTATCGTTTGCCGAAGGTTCGGCTAAAAAAATAAAGAATAATCAAAGGAAAAAAACTATGGGATTAAAAGAATGCGCAAGTTGGGAATCGGTTTGTAGGGGTTACGACGCATACAAAGAAAATAAGGTGCAAGAAATCAAGCAAGAAAGCGAAAAGACGTTTACTGCGGTTGTAAAAGATTCGGGAAAAAACAAATATCACGTATATATCGACGTCGAGCATCCGAGGAAATCAAAATGCGATTGTCCTCATGCGAATGGCAGACGGGTTGTTTGCGAACATCAAATGGCAACCTTTTTTAAGGCGTTTCCGCGAGAAGTGGAAATACTCGAACGAGAGTTCGCAATGGCGGAACAATACGACGAACTGAACGAGCAAAAAGAAATCGCGTTGAACCAATATTTAGACGGGCTGACCAAAGACGAATTGAAATCGGTGATTTATTTTTTGCTGGATATGAGTCCCGAATGGGTAAGCGATATTCTTTTGGAAGATGACGTCGACTTTGACGAAGACGAAGACAACGACAAGAATTTTGAGGCGAATGTCGGCTTTGGCAAAGGCGAGTTAAAACAAGAAAAACAAAAGAAAAACGATAAAAAAGCGACGAAGTCTTCCAATATATACGTATTGACGATGCGCCTGCGCGATACGGATATATGGAGAAAAATTGCAATTAAGGGCACGTGTAGTTTTGCAGACTTGCATACGGTAATTCAAATCGCTTTCGGCTGGGAAAACTGTCACTTGCACCAGTTTGAAGTCGGAAAAATGGTCATCGGCAATTATAACGACGAGGAAATGGAGTTTGGTTTTGATATGCCCGCGTTTAAGTTTGAAGACGACGTGAATTTAGAGCTTATTCTCTTAAATTGCGAGAAGTTTGTTTATTGCTATGATTTTGGCGATGATTGGTGCGTGGATATTCAAGTGGAAGCTATGCCCAACGCACAAATTGAAACAACCCCTGTGATTTTAGAGTACGGCGGCGGCATGGCAAAAGACGATTGCGGCGGCGCGAGCGCGCTTATGGAAATGCGTAGGCGGAAAACGAATTTAAGCAAATTGAATCTTATATTAAGAGATACGTTTGATATGTAATCCTGCTTTCCCGTCATTACAAGGAGCGAAGCGACGTGGTAATCTCGTGGCGAGCCTATGGCTCGCCGCGGAAGGCATGCTCGCGTTTCCGCCTGACGGCGGAGATTGCCGCAGTCGCGCGTGCCGCGCTGAAATTGGTAACAAAAATTAGACAAAAAAATTAAAGATCAAATGACATTTTTTTAAGTTGGTGTT
>CAYWML010000044.1:0-12063 GCA_964459515.1 uncultured Clostridia bacterium
TCATCAAGAAAGGTCTTGAACCCAACGAAGCTTACGCAAAAGCAATGGGGCATTATGGCAGATTTTCCGCTGAGCAGGGCGCGGTTAAGTTTATCGATCCCCGTAAAGAGTAATAGAGGAGGAAAAGAAAAATGGCTTTATTTGAAGGTTATGAAAGAAGAATTGACAAAATCAACGGCGTATTGAAAGAATACGGCATTTCCTCCGTGGAAGAATGCAGAGAAATTTGCCTTGCAAAGGGCGTGGATTGCGACAAGATCGTGCGCGCAGGACAACCTATTTGCTTCGAGAACGCGGTTTGGGCGTACACCGTAGGCAGTGCGATTGCCATTAAAAAAGGCTGTACGAAAGCTTCCGACGCGGCGGCTGCCATCGGTATCGGTTTGCAGGCGTTCTGTATTCCCGGTTCGGTCGCGCAAAATCGTCTTGTCGGGCTCGGGCACGGCAACCTCGGCGCGAAGCTCCTTTCCGACGAAACGGAATGCTTCTGCTTCCTTGCAGGTCACGAATCGTTCGCGGCGGCAGAGGGCGCAATCTCTATCGCGCTGAACGCGAATAAGGTTAGAAAGCAGCCCCTGCGCGTTATTTTGAATGGTTTGGGCAAGGACGCGGCATATATCATTTCGAGAATTAACGGGTTCACGTTCGTGGAAACGAAGTTCGACCACGCGACCGAAACGGTGGAAATCGTTTACGAGAAAGCGTTCTCCGAGGGCGACAGGGCGAAAGTTCGTTGCTACGGTGCGGATTCCGTACCCGAAGGCGTTGCCATCATGAAGCTTGAAAAAGTTGGCGTTTCCATTACGGGTAACTCCACCAATCCTACGCGTTTCCAGCACCCCGTCGCAGGCACGTATAAAAAATGGTGCAACGAGAACGGCGTAGAGTATTTCTCCGTTGCTTCGGGCGGCGGTACGGGCAGAACGTTGCACCCCGACAACATGGCGGCAGGTCCTGCTTCTTACGGCATGACCGATACGATGGGCAGAATGCACTCCGACGCGCAGTTCGCAGGTTCGTCCTCCGTGCCGGCGCACGTGGAGATGATGGGCTTGATCGGCGCAGGTAACAACCCCAGGGTCGGCATGACAGTTGCGTGCGCGGTTGCCGTGGAAGAAGCGATGAAAGCGTAAGCGTTTGAAAAAAATGAAAAACGGTGTTTGTTTTTGTTGACAACGCCGTTTTTTTTGTGGTATAATCAAAAACACTTGTTATAAAACGGCTGTTTTTAATTCAGCGAGATCGCAACGTCGTAAAAAGAAGCGCGTTGTAGCAAGAAAAAGACTAAGGAGAAGGGTAGGATGAAAAATGCGATTTGCGGCGCGTGTTGCGCCGAGTGTCCGTCGAGGGAAAGCTGCAAGGGGTGCGCCGAAACGAACGGTTGTCCGTACGGGAAGCAATGCTTCATTGCGAAATACATATTGACGGGCGGTATGGAGAATTATCAGGCTTTTAAGCAGGGCTTATTGGTGGAAATCAACGCTCTGCGCGCGAACGGAATGGAAACGGTTCGGGAATTGTACCCGTTGGTCGGTTCGTTTGTGAATCTCGAATATCCGTTGCCGAGCGGCGAAAACGTGAAATTTTTGAAAGACGACGAAATGTATCTCGGCGCGCAAGTGAAAAATGTGTTCGACGATAGCGGCAAAACTTGTTACGGCGTGATTGCGCGCGAAAGCTTTATTCTCATTTGCGAATACGGGGAAAACGCGCAAAATCCCGAAATCGTCGTTTATAAAAGAAGATGACGTCGAAAAAGTACGAACGCTTGTGGACGTATGTGAAAAACAGCGGCAAAACGTCTTTACGGCTTTCTTTCGCCGAGGTAGCCGATATCGCAGGCGTACCGATGGATCATTCGTTTTTGCGATATAAGAAAGAGCTTTCGGAATACGGCTATGCCGTGGAGAAAATTTCCTTAAAGGCGCAGACCGTAACGTTCGTCGAAATCGTTTGAAAATTTTATACGAAAGCGCGCGAAAAAAGCGTGTGCAACGAACAGTGCCCTCGGGGAGAGAGGGCGCTGTTTTTTTATGCGACTCGCCTTAGATAAAATTGTAAATATAAGCAAAAACTGCTTGTATTTTTCGTGAAATCGTGCTATAATAACAATGCTACACAATCTAATAATAAATAGAATGGTATTCCCCTATAAACGGGGGAGGTATACCTTTTATTGTCATAGTCGTTGTTGAATTTTGCAAAAACGTAAACTTCGCTAAATGATTATGACAATGGTGTATATTATTTAGATTGTGTAGCGACAATCGGAGTTTGCGTTTTCCGGGACGTTAACTGCGGTTGACGTTCTTTTTTTATTCTATATTATTTTTAAGGAGAAGTAAAATGCAACAATCAACACAATCCAAGCAAGACACAATGAAGTATCTGGTTTATCTCGCTATAGCGCTTTTATTCGTCAATTTTATATTGCTGTTTGTTCCTTTTTTGAAAGTGTATCAGCCGTCTTATAAAAAAACCGAATTCGGCGTTACTACCTATGAGGGCTGGTATACGGAATCTGCGCCAATGATCAGCTTTATAGTGCCAGCTTTTTTGCCGGGCATTCCGTATCTTTGCTCCATTGGTTCGCTTTCGGCATCGTTCAGAAAGAAAAACAACAAAAACGTTTTTTTCAAGATTTTGAATAATTCCATAGAACAGCCTGTCAAATTTATCGGGTTGAAATGGGGGGCTATCGTCAATGTAATTATAATGGCTATTGCTTATTCTACAGTGAAAAGTGAGGCGGAGGTTTATGCCGAAGCAGGCGCATATTGCAATATGACCGCTTTCGGGGTTATAAATATTATATGCACCGTCGCTTTTCTTGTTCTGCTGTTTTTCTTATCGAATAAAATAAAAAATATGTTTACTTACGTCAACAAATCGGAAAGTAAAGACGGAGTGGCGTGCGCGATTACGGAAAACGAAGAGGAGGAAATTGAGGAGTGAAAAAAATCTTAGCATTGCTATTGGTGATCGTAATGGCGTTGGGCGGCTTTTCCGCTTGTAAAAAATACGACGATGAAACCGGAAAAACGTCTACAAGCATAACGCAGCCTACCAACGAAGAATTGATCGCCAAAAAAATAAATAAGTTTTTGACGGCGTATAATACGGGCGATATGGACGAGGTTTTGAAATGCCTTGACGCAAAGACGCGCAACGAATTCCAAGCATTGATGAACATTTTAGGCGGCATTGCAGGGGGATTGCTCGGCTTCGATATAAGCTTATCGGATTTCTTTGCCTTGGGTATAAGTATTGCAGAAGAAGATTTTATGAAGCTTGAAATCACGGATATAACGATTATCGACGCTTCCAACGCCGTGGTGACAACGAAAATGGATATGATCGGCGACGAAGAAAGCACAACGATTTATTTTGAAATGGTCTATGAAGATGACGGTTGGTATATCCATGATATGACGGATATCAAGCCGAGCGATTCAAATGGCGCGCAAAGCGGAGGGGATGGCGAGCAAAGCGGAAATTCTTCAAACGCGGGGAATGAAACGGGGGATAACGATTCTTCGGGAGGAAATATTAGCCTCGACGGCGGAACGAGCGAAACAGTAGAAAATAATTATAAAATAACAGACTGTAATTCGTTTGTGGACGGACGCGCTTGGGTTACATATTATAATATCGAAGAGCAGAATTGTCCTAATTATTACGGATTTATCGATATGCGAGGCAACGTGCTCTATTCGACGCTTGCAAATAATGTTGAAGTTTATAATATCGGCAAAGGTTCTGCTCTCGTAAAGTCTGCAAACGAACTCATTTTGATTGACGAAAATGGTGCGGTTAAAATGACTTTAAACGGAGCGGCGGAAGTGAAAACATATGGCGGCGGCTTTGCGTTTATATATCAGAATAAGAGCACGATTAGCACTTGGGAACACTGGTACGGTATTGTAAATTATGCAGGCGAGTGGATAAGGCCTATGGAAGATTTACAACTGGAAGGGCATTTCGATAAAATCGAATATATCGGAGACGGCTTTTTCGGCGAGGCAAGATGGCGTGAAAGTAAATCGTATTCTATAGTTAATATGAATACGGGACTGATTATAACGATGAACGATATATTTAGTGATTGCAATATAGCGTTTAGCGGCGGAATGGCATTTGTTGATCGTTCGATATCTTATAATGATACTATTTCTATAAAAGTAGTTGCCAACAGCGGAAAAGACGATGAAACTACGCAAGATTATGAGGTGAGCAATGATTGCATTATTTATGCGGACGGGCGAGTGGTTGAGTTGCCGTCATTGGCGGAAATAAATTACGAGAAGGCTTTTTATAATGGCATAGTTGTATCGAACGAGAAAATCGAAACGGAGGACGGAAAATACTACCAAATAACGGATTATACAAAAAGTACGCCTGTCACCGTAGAATTCACGAAATATTCCGCTTCGCAGATAGAGAAGATTGTGTTTAACGGAGATTACGGATTGGTTCAAATTCGCGGTTTGGACGAAAAAACATACATTACCATGATCGATACGCAAGGGAACGAGCTGATTTCCCCGTTGCAAGATAAATATTTGTCCTATTTTATTTTAGCGCCGAACGGGTATGCGTATTATAAGCAGGACGGTGTATATTATATAGTCGATAAAGACGGCAATACGACAAAGACGGATATGAGCACCGGTTTTTGGTATGATGCTTTTGCGTTTGATATCGGTTGGGAAGTCGGGGTATATTATGACGGAATTGATTCTTATTATGTAAAGCCTAATGGCGAAAAATTGTTCCAACATTTAACGGCTGAATAAATGCTTGGCGGCAGACTGCATGGTGTAGTCTGCCGTTTGAACTATGAAGCGGACTATCCTGTAAATTTTTTTCAGGGTAGTCCGCTTCAAATAATCGGCGCTCCATAATAGGGGTGCCGCTTTATTTGGTGGACGCGAGAGGGATTTTGCTACGCAAAAGCGTCGTCGCTCGCTTTCTATACGCTTATATTGTACTATTGCGTTTCTCGCTCCTCGCGCGAACCTCCGAAAGAAAACGGAGGTTCTTCGCAACCCCACCCGTCACAAATAAACAGCACCCCCATAATTGGGGTGCTGTTTATTTGGTGGACGCGAGAGGGCTCGAACCTCCGACCTCTACCATGTCAAGGTAGCGCTCTAACCAACTGAGCTACGCCTCCGAATTATTACTCCGCTATTATAACAGATTCCGCGCTTTCCGTCAATCGATTTTATATGCCTTTGTGAAAAATTCCTGAATATTTTTTCGTGTACCGCTATGCGCCGCCAATATCTTTCTCGGCTTTTTGAAAAATTGCCCGTTTTCTCTTATAAATAAAGGCGTTCAGCTGCTTCCGAAATATTCATTCGGTTTCACGTGAAACGGGGAAAGATCAAAAAAAACTCTCCCGTAGCGTAACGGGAGAGAGAAATTTAATTTCTTCTGCTTTGTTTGGAGAAGAGGTGGAAGAACACCGTGAAGAGCACGATATTCGCAAGATAAATCGTGGGAATGACGATGTAGGAAAGCATACGTCTCCATTCGCCGACCTGCGCCTTGCAATAAACGGCAACCATGGTGACGATAATCACGGAAATGATGAACAGCACCGCGCTCGTCAAGAAGTAGGTAGGGTGTTTTTTCAGGCGCGCGTTTTGGCGGTAGCCGCGTGCGTACAATACGGCGCAGATGAGAAACACGACAAAGCCGAGCGCAAGCGGAATAATAGGATAAATATACGAAATGCGCAGACTGTCTTTCATAAAGAAGACAATCAGGCTTTCAAACGCCACCACGCACAACAGAATGAGTGCGGCGCGGAATAAAGTGTTGCCGACATTATAGGTATTGCTTTTCTTTTCCGCGGAAGGGGCGGCATGGTTGTTGTAATGGGTTTGCGTGTAGCCGTCGCGCATAGTGCCTGCCGTATTCAGTTTTACGCCGTCCGTTTGCGCGCGTTCGTATAAATCGGGAATTGCCGTGCGTGCGTTCGGGGCGGTCTGTTGCGCGTAGGGGTAGCGCGGTTGCGCGCCGTATCCGTAGCCGTTTTCATAGCCGTAATCGTTTCCGTAAGCGGTTTGCGAATGAAATTCTCGGATTTGTTCGTTGAAGAGCTCTTCGCGCTTGGAGAGGGCAATTTCGCGTTCCTGCAATTCGGAAAGCTGAGATTGGAAGCCCGACGCGTCGTCGAGGGCTTTTTTCTGCGCTTCCATGCGTTCCTGCAACAGGTTGTTGCGCTCCTCTTCGAATTTGCTTTTTTCCGCCGCAAGTTCGGCTTTTTCCGTTTCGAACTTTTTCGAGCTTTCTTCGAAGCTTTCTCGATCCTTTTGCAAAGCTTCGCGTTCGGCGTTGAGCTTTTCGATGTTTTCGTTGAAAAGCTTTACCTGCGCGTTGTACGTGCTGAGCTTTTCCGCAAAATCGAACTGTTGTGCCGAGAGGGCGTTTTTGTGGGCGATGAATGCGAGCTGCTGTTGGTTATATAACGATTGTCTGCCAGCCAATTCTTTTTGCTGTTGTTGGAGGGCGGTCGTGTCCTCTTGCAACTTGCGCGTGTTTTTCAAAAGCTCCGTTTCTCGGCTTTGCAGTTCGTCGATTTGGCGTTGCAATTCTTCGGAGGAAGCGGCGGCTTCGTTTTGCTTATGCGTAGCCGTGCGCTCCATTTCTTCCACGGCAACTTCCTGCCGCGTGAGTTCGTAGGTCTTTTTGTCGATTTGTTCGCGTTCGGCTTGCAACGAAGCTTGCAGGGCGTTCAATTCTTCCTTTTTGGCTTCCAAGTCCGCTTTGGCTTGTTCCAAAGCTTCGTTGTCCGTGCGAAGCGCGCTGCGTTCTACTTCTAACGTGTCCAACTGATTGCGCAGTTCGTTCCGTTCGCTTTCGAGGGCGGCTTTTTCCTCTTCCAAAGCCGTTTTTTCCGCTTGCAGGCGTGCTTGTTCGTTCTCGCTGTCTTCGTGTAAGGCGCGGTATTCCGTTTCCTTTTCTTCAAAAAGGCGTTCGCGTTCTTGCAGGGCGGAAAGCGTTTCTTCGTTGTCGCTTTCCGCTTGCCGCAACGTTTCGTCGCGCTCGTTTAATCGTTCTTCGAGTTGCGTTAAAGCGGCTTCGCGTTCGTCAAGCTGCCGTTTGCGTTCTTCGATTTCCGTGGTCTGCGCCGTAAAGAGCCTTTTCTCGCTTTCAAACTTTTCTTTTTGCGTTTCGAGTTGCGCTTGTTGCGAGCGAAGCTCCAACGCGCGGCTGTAATATTCCGAAGTTTTGTTTTCCTGATCGTCCTTTAACAGCCGAATGGTGTTTTCCTGCGTTGCGATGGCGGAATTTAAGGAAACGATAACCGTTTTTTTGTCCTCTAATTCGTTTTGCAAAGCGTCGAGTTCGGCTTTCGCCTGTTCGAGGGCTTCGCTGTTTTCCGCCTGCTTCGCCAATGCTTCATTTTGCGCCTGCAACGCGCTGTTTTCTTCGTATAGGGAGTCGTTTTTCTCTTGCAGAGAGCCGTTTTCTTCCTGCAATGCGGAGATGCGTTCCTGCGCGCCTTGCAATTCGTCGGAAGCTTCGGCAAGCCGTTGCGCCTGCGCGTCGAATTCGGCTTTTTGCGCTTCGAGCAATGCTTTCAATCGGAGGATTTCCGCGCTTTGTCTTTCGAGCTCGGCTTTGGCGTCGCCGATTTCCCGTTCCTTATCCGCAAGTTCCAAGGCTTTCGCGTCGATTTCGCCTTGTTTTTCGTTTAATGCGGTTTGTTGTTCTTCCAATTCGCGCGCTTGCGAAGAAATACGCTCGCGCAGTTCGTTGAAATCGGATTTTTGCGAGGAGAGCGAGGAGCTTTGCGCCGACAGCAGGGAGCGTTCGCGCTGTAATTCGTTTCGCAAAGCGTTTAAGGCGGTCTTTTCGTCTTCCAAAGCTTTTTCTCGCGCGGCGAGCGTGCGCTTTAATTCCGTCAACTCGTTTTGCTTTTCGGTGATGAAAGAGAAATCGTAGTGCGCGTTTTCGTCGGAAATCAAGCTGTCGATGATCGTGCGAGAATATTCCCATTCGGAAAGGTTCTGCTCCGTGACCTTTTTGCCTGCTTCCGTCAAAGAGAAGTATTTTCTTCTTCCGCCGTTGGAATAGTCGCCGTAATACGATTCGACGTAGCGAAGGGCTTCCAAACGCTTCAACGCGCTGTATAAAGTAGGCTGCTTTAAGGTGTATAAGCCGCCGCTTTTCCGTTCGATCTCGTTGATGATGTCGTAGCCGTACTTGTCGCCGTCGTATAAGCTGCGCAAAATAATGGTGTTGATGTGTCCGCGGATAAGGTCGGCGCTAATGTCGAAATTTTGTTCCTCGCCGCCCGTCAGGCTCGCGTCGTGTTCGATAACGGTTTCTCGGTCTTCCATTTTCCTGCTCCTTTTTGTTTTTTGTCAGACATAGTAGTACTCTGTCTGATAGAATTCGTTTTTTTCTATGCCGTGAAAACGCTTGAAAAATAAGGCATTTTCGCATAATTTTTATAGTACGTAAAGTATTATATCACAAACAGGAAAAGCTGTCAATATATTCCGCATAGAAAATTGATTTTTTTTATTTTTTCTTCTTTTTTGTGAAAAAAATTTCGCGGAATTATCCCGTGTTTGTCGTTGACTTTTTTTCGCGCGCCGTGTATACTTGGGGTATGGAACGTTACGAACATACGGAAGAATTTAAGGTGAAGTTTTGCGAGGCGGATTTTAAGGACGAGTTAAAGCTTTCCGTGCTCCTTGCTTATTTGCAGGAAGCCGCTTGTTACAGCGCGGAGGAGCTGGGCTTCGGGTACGAATACGTCAAGGCGCGCGGTCATGCGTTTATGGTGACGAATGTTTGTTGTTCGTTGCTTCGTCCGATTGCTTTGGGTGAAAAAGTCACGGTGAAAACGTGGCCTACGCCGCCGTCGCACGTCGTATTCGGGCGAGAATATCGCTTGCTTTCCGCTTCGGGAGAGCTACTGGCGAATGCAAGTTCTCGTTGGTGCTTGGTGGATACGCGCACGGGGTGTTTGGCGCAAGCGAAAGTGCTGGACAATCAGGATTATAGCACGTATAATACCGAAAAGGTTTTGGAGAACGTGCGGTGGAAGCTGCCGCCTTTTTCCGAGGCGGAGGGCGAACTTCGTTTTTCGATGACGGTCGCCAATTCCGAATACGACAACAACATGCACGTGAACAATACGCGTTACGCGGATTATTGCATGAATTGTTTTTCGGTGGAGGAATTGTCGAAAAGGCGCGTTCGTTCGTTTTCGATCTCCTATCTGCGGCAATGCCGCGAGGGGGAAGTTTTGCGCTTTTACCGAAAGCGCGCGGAGGAATGCGGTTATTTCGTCCACGGTTTTAACGAACGCGGAGAAGCCGTCGTGCGTTCGTATATCGATTTCGAGGAGTAGGAACATGCGAAAGAACGGAGTGGATCGCGCTTTACGCGCTGTCGAAGGCGGCGTTTGCGCGCCGAGCGGTTTTCGCGCGGGCGCGGCGTACGGCGGGTTCGGCGAAGATCCCGATAAAGCGGATATTGCATTGATCGTGGCGGAGCGGCGTTGCGCCGTTGCGTGCGTTTTTGCTCGCCCCGTATGCGGCGCGCCGTCCGAGGTGACGAAGCGGCATATACAAAACGGTTTTGCGCAGGCGATTTTGGCGAACGGCGGCTATGCAAACGCCTTTGCGGAAAACGGAAAGGAGGTCGCCGTGAAAGCGAGCCGTCTGTTGGCTCGATGCGCGGGTACGGACGCTATGGATACCGTTATGGCTTCTACGGGAAAAATGCTTTCGCCGTTTCCGTTTGAACCGTTTGAACGGGGAATTCCCGTTGCCGTTGCCGCGCTCGGTTGCGGCGAGGAGAACAGTTTGGCGGCAGCCGAAGCCGTTCGTACTACGGGCAAAAAGGCTTTTCACGCCGCTTACGAATTCGAGCTTGGCGATTACGCCTGCAAGATCGGCGCGGTTTTTAAGGGCGGCGCGCATGTCGCGCCGAATATGGCAACTATGCTCGCGCTGATGACGACCGACGTCGCGATAACCTCGGAAATGCTACAAAAAGCGTTGCGCGCCGCCGTGGCGGATACTTTGGATATGTTGCAAATAGACGGCGTTTCTTCTCCGAACGATATGGCTTGTATTTTGGCAAACGGCAGAGCCGGAAATTATCGTATATCGCGCGAGGATTCGGAGTATAAAAAGTTTGCTTTTGCCTTAAAAGAAGTCTGCAAAGAGCTTTGTCGCGCGCTCATCGCCGAAAACGAAGCCGATAAACGTCCGCTGATTTGTTCCGTGCGCGGCGCGCGTTCCGTTCGGGAAGCGCGAGAGATCGCAAAAAGCGTTGCGGCTTCCGTCGGTATTCGTCGCTCGATCGAACGGGGCTTCCCCGACGCAGGCGGCATTTGCCGCGCGGTTACGCAAGCGAAAGGAAGCGTTGCGCCGCAACTTAAAATCGTGCTCCGATCGGAGCGCGCCGTTTGCACTATTTTGGAGGATGGCGCGTTGCTCCCTTTGACGACGGAAAGTTTTTACGGCGTGTACGAAGGCAAGGAGATCGTTTTGGAATTGCGTCTCGGCGAGGGGAATTATTCCGCTTCTTCTTATACGTGCGGTATATAGTTCGCGTGAGAATATGCGCATATGCGGCGCGGAGAGAACGCGCTACAACTTTTTTTGCGAAAATATCGGGGAATATCCGTTCGTGCGGTTGACAAAAGCCGTTCGTCGTGCTATAATAGACAAAACGAGCAAGGTGCGAGCGATGAAAGGCATTTCGACGATGAAATTGAACGGAAAACGGACGGAGTACGCGGAGCGAACGAAAGAAGCGTACGAGGCTTTCGTTTCCTTTTTCGCTTTTGCAAACACGCTTATAATTTGTCGAAAAGGCTGATTTTTCAAAATCAGTCTTATTTTTTGTGAAACGGAAAAAATAAAATTATGCCATAAAGGAAAAAAGGAACGCAGATGGAAGGAACGCAGAAAAAAAGAAAAGAGTTGTACCTGACGTTGCAAAACGGAACGGTGTTTCAAGGCTATGCATTCGGCGCAAGCGGCACGGTGACGGGCGAATTGGTGTTTTCCACCTCCATGGTAGGTTACATGGAAACGCTTACCGATCCGGCAAATTACGGGCAGATTGTCGTGCAAACTTTTCCGCTTATCGGGAATTACGGCGCGATAACCGCCGACGCGGAAAGCGATCGCGCGTGGGTTTCCGCGTACGTCGTACGGGAGATCTGCGACGAACCGTCTAATTTCCGCTCGGAGGGAAATCTCGCTTCGTATTTGGCGCGAGAGGGCGTTGTGGGAATTTGCGGCGTAGATACGCGCGCCCTGACGAAAATTTTGCGTGAAAACGGAGAAATGAACGCTTGTATCAGCGAAAAGCCTTTGACCGTAGCCGAATTGATCGCGCTTTCCAATTTTAAGATACGAAAAGCCGTGCAAACGGTCGCTCCGAAAGAACGCGCGACGTACGGCGAAGAGGGGGCGAGATACACCGTCGCGCTTTGGAATTTCGGCGCGAAACGCAGTTTTATCGAGAGCCTTACGGCGTTGGGTTGTCGGGTGATTTCCCTTCCTGCGACGGCTACGGCGGAGGAAATTTTGGCTTTGGGGGCGGACGGCGCGGTGCTTTCCGACGGACCGGGAAATCCGAAAGAGTTGCCCATGGTCGCCGAAGAGCTGACGCGGATAATCGGGCGGTTGCCCGTGTTCGGAGTCGGGCTCGGACACCAACTCGTCGCCCTTGCGCTCGGCGCGGACGTCGTGAAGCAGAAATACGGGCATCGCGGCGGCAATCAACCCGTCAAATGCAAAACCGACGGCAGAGTGTACGTTACGGCGCAAAATCACGGGTACGAAGTGCTTTCCGATACGGTGCGTTGCGGAACGGCGGCGTACGTCAACGTCAACGACGGTTCTTGCGAGGGGATCGTATATCCTGCGTATAAAGCGTTGACGGTGCAATTTTCGCCCGATTCCTGTACTATAGGAGAGAAGGCAAATCCCGTGTACGGGAGCTTTTTGGAAATGCTGGAAAAGACCAGCTATGAAAAGTCAATCAAAAAAGGGGCGAAAAATTAATCTGGTA
>CAYWML010000045.1:0-11968 GCA_964459515.1 uncultured Clostridia bacterium
GAAGCCGCGTAGAGCGTTTGGAAAAGCTCGAAGCAATGGAAGCGAACGGCGATTTCGAGGCGTTGCCCAAGAAAGAGGTCATGCTCTTGAAAAAGGAAATGGGCAAGTTGCAGGCGAATCTTGGCGGCATCAAGACGATGAAGGCTATGCCCGGCGTTATGTTCGTGGTCGATCCCCACAACGAAGACATCGCAATTAAAGAAGCGAAGAAGCTCGGCATCAAAATCGTGGCTATCACGGACACGAACTGCGATCCCGACGAGATCGATTACGTTATCCCCGGCAACGACGACGCAATCCGCGCCATCAAATTGATTTCTTCCGTCATCGCAAACGCGGTTATCGAAGCAAATCAGGGCGAAGAGACTGTTCAGTTCTTGGCAGAAGAAAACGGCGAAGAGGCTACTCCTGCGGACATCGAAGAAGTAGTTGCCGCGGCGGAAGAAAACGCATAAACGAAAACAATACCGACGGGCGAGCTTTTCGCCCGTCAAAACGAGTATTAACTTAAAAAAGGAGATAGAAATTATGGCATTCACGGCTAAAGACGTAATGGCGCTTCGCGAAAAGACGGGCGCAGGCGTTATGGATTGCAAAAGAGCATTGACGGACGCAGACGGCGACATGAGCAAAGCAGCGGACCTTTTGAGAGAAAGAGGCATTGCGAAAGCGGAAAAGAAAGCTTCCCGTATCGCTGCCGAAGGTATCGTATCTTGCTATATCGACGGCAAAACGGGTGTTTTGGTAGAGTTGAACTGCGAATCCGACTTCGTTGCGAAGAACCCGCAATTTTCGGAAATCGCCAACGAAGTGGCGAAGATCGTCGTTAAATGCAACCCTGCAAACGTGGAAGCGTTGCTCGGCTGCGCAATGGCAGACGGCGCGACCTTTGAAGAATATTTGAAAGGCAAAATCGCCATCATCGGTGAAAAGATTGCCGTTAGAAGATTTGTTCGTTACGAGAGCAACGGTTTCTTGGAAAGCTACATTCACCTCGGCGGCAAGCTTGGCGTTATGTTGGATTTGAACGGCGAAGCTACGGACGCGGCGAAAGAAGCTGCACACGACGTAACTTTGCAGATCGCATTCACGAAGCCTGCATATTTAACGAAAGAAGAAGTTTCCGCGGAAACGCTTGAAAAAGAGAAAGAAGTGTTGAAACAGCAAGCGATCAACGAAGGCAAACCCGAAGCGATCGCAGAAAAAATGGTCATGGGTAGAATTAAGAAATTCTATGAAGAGAATTGCTTGCTCGAACAAGCGTTCATCAAAGACGATTCCAAGAAGATTTGTGACTTGGTGAAAGCGGCAGGCATTTCCATCGCGAAATTCGCATTCTTTGTCATGGGCGAAGGCTTGGAAAAGAAGAGCGAGGATTTAAGCGAAGAAGTGGCAAAACAAGTTGCTGCCATGAAGAACTAAAAAAATCGCAAGCGAAAGCTCCCGTACAAATCGTACGAGAGCTTTTTTTATGCTTCGGAAAGCAAGCGGAGCTTGCGTAATCCAAGGTCAAGGAACATGGTTCCTTGTGGGGTGCAGGGGCAACGCCCTTGCGAGCTTTTAACGCCGCTACGCGGCGTTTACGCGGCTTATGCCGCACGTTATACCCCAACAAAAGCAAGCTTTGCTTGCGTTATCCAACGCCGCTACGCGGCGTTTACGCGGCATAAGCCGCACGTTATCTCATTAAAGCAAGCGGAGCTTGCGTAATCCAAGGTCAAGGAACATGGTTCCTTGTGGGGTGCAGGGGCAACGCCCTTGCGAGCTTTTAACGCCGCTACGCGGCGTTTTATGCGGCGAAAGCCGCGTTTAATACCCCACAAAAGCAAGCTCTGCTTGCGTTATCCAACGCCGCCACGCGGCGTTTACGCGGCATAAGCCGCTTTTTTTCACTATGTGATGTACAGAATGCCGACGAAACGAGCTTCACCATAGGCGTAGAAATACCTCTGTCGAAATCAAAAAAAGGAGCGGCATTTCGCCGCTCCTTAGCCCCAATGGAGGAAGGGGGATAGGTTAATCGTTGTAAGGGCTGTCGTCCTCTTCGGAAGGCTTTTCAGCTTTTTTGCTCTGCTTGTTTGCAAGCTTCTTCAAATTGCCGTTCCGCGATTTAATGCCGTTTTTACGACGCGCGCGTTTAACGATCTTCTGTACGGCAAGGCTGATTATCGCAATCAACAATACTGCCGCTACGGCAATGGAGCTTGCCAACATCCAAACGTTCGTGCCGCTGTCGTTTTCGGAAGAGGCGTCGGACGAAGAGGAATCGCTGTCGGAAACTTCTTCCGCCGCAACCGTTTTTTCGGAAAGCGCAAAGTCCGCAAATTTCAAATAACTATTGTCGCTACTGTATTCCAAATACGCGATACCCGAAGTCTGTTCGGACGGGGTATAGCTGTTCTTGTACAAGTTCCCGACTTTTTCCGTGTCCAATTCCGACGCATAGCGCAGGAAGCTGTCGCTGTCGTAGTAGGAGAATACGCTCTCGAAATAGTTTTCTCCCTCTATTCCTTTATAGTATTCGGTTTTATAGTATTCGGTAAGGGAGGTGAAGTTGCTTTCCGCCGTATTCGTGCTGTCAACGGGGGTGTTCGCGTCGAAAATCACGTATGTGTCGTCGGCGTTTACCGTTTTGCCGTCGCGCGTGCCGCTCCATACTTCCAAACGGTAGTTCTTCGCGACGTCGCCCGTGTGAACGTAGAAAGTAATCGTCTGCCAATCGCCCGTGCCCGTCACGATATAGGAGAGGTTTTTATTCTCCGTTGTGGCTTCGTAACGAGGGGAGAGGGCGGCAACGTCTTTCAAATCGTAAACGAGCGTTTTGCAAGCTTTATCGGCGTAATATTTGCCGTCCTTGCCGTAGAACGCTTCTCTGTTCCACGTATAGTCGTTATAGCTGTGCGACGCGCCGTTTTCCGCAACGACGAGGTTGCCGTCGGCGTTCTTTGCATAAGCGGAAAGGTTGGCAAAATAGCCGCTCTTCTGCGATTCCGTCAAGGACGAATAGCCGCTCCAATTCTTGTTCGCTTGATACAAGCCCGTTTTCGCGTCAAGCTTAAAGGCGATTTGCGCGCTCTTTTTCGTGGAATCGTCGGTGCAAATATTGCCGTCGTCGTCATACCAATAAATACGGTTACGACCGATGGAAAGCACGGTTTGCCGATCGGTGTCGTCCATATCGACGAGATAAACGCTTGCCGTTGCGCCTGCGCTTGCTTTTACGCGTACGGAGATTGCCGTATACGTATCCGCCGCAATCGTGGTGGAGCTGCCGATATAGCCGTAGGCAAGGTTTGCTCTTCTCGAACTGTCGTTATAGATAAGCAACGGTTGCGTTGCGTCGCCGAATACGTCTGCCCAAATATCTGCGGCTTCCGTTTTCGCGGAGAGGTTTTTAACGGCATCGAACCAAGCTTCGGTATTGCTGTCGAAATAGCCGTCGTCGCCCGAGCCGATAAAGTATTCCTTGTTGAGAAGACCTGCGTTGGCATATGCATTGACGGCGCGTTTCTTTTCTGCAGTTTCTTCATCGTCGGTTGCGGTAGGAACGCTCACGCGGTAGTTGTCGCTGTATACGCCTTTGTAGTTCTGCGGATTGGCAAGCCCTTCTTTAATAGCGTTGGTGGGGCTGCCTGCCGCGGAGTCGAAACCGCTGTCGCCGTCGGCTTCGTCGTCTGCCGTCGTGCCCGTCAAGGCGACGAGTTTCGCATACGTGCCGCTCTTCGCGCTGTTATATTCGCTCTTGCTGAGATAGTACGCTTCGAACTTCGTAAACGCCGCAAAGCCGTCCGCGAAATTGTCTTTCGTCGTATCCGTCGTAATCGAGGTCGGTCCGAAGTTGAACGTAAGCGTGAAGCTTGCTTCGTCGTCGCCCGTTTCGTTTTTAACAAAGAAGAAGCATTGTTGCCAACCCTCGTACAAATCTTCGTTTTCGCCTACGCTGACGGCGGTGATGTCCGTCGTGTCGATAGAGGTAAACGAAGTTTTGTTGTCCCCGTCTACGAGCGTGATGCCCGCACCCGTCACGCCGTTCATATCCGACGTCTTGACGAAGAAGGATACCGCCATGTATTCTTGGTCGGGCGTGAACTTAAAGTTGTACGTAGACGTCGCTTCGTACGCCATGCCGTTCGCGCTTAAAAGGAGCAACACTTTGTCGTTGTTCGTGAAGGTCGTGTCCTTGAAGTAGTTGTCGTAAACGGCTTGTTGATATTTGTTTCCGCTGCCGTTAAGGGCTGCCGTATTGTCGAATACCTGCGTTACGTCGCCTTCCGTTACGAAATTGCCGAGCCAAGGCGCGGTGCTTGCCGTGTAACCGTCCGTTTTCGTTTGGTCAACCGTCGTGGCAGCCAATACACGGTCCGAAAGGGTGCTTTCGATAGAGGTTATCGTAGGATAATAATCCATGGCGAATACGGACTGATCGGGGGTGCTATAAGCGTCGAAAGTTTTTTCCGTTTTATCGTCGTCGAAGTGCGCCGTGTTCGTGATATCCGCCGTCGCCGTGTCAAACGCGGTGTTGTCGATAATTTCGCATTCGATATCGTCGAAGAAAGCGTAGCCGTTGACGTACTCCAAACGATCCGTGCCGCCGCCCTGACCTAAACCGAGCACGACGGAGAAGGTCGTATCGGTAAACGAAGAGCCTTTCAAATAGAAAGTGTACTGCTTCCAACCGTTCGTTGCTTCCAAACCGCTCATGCTTCCCGTGTCGATGTTTTTCACTTCAAAAGCGTCCAACGTCGTGCTACCGACGGTTTGGGTAAGACGAATATACGCGCCTTTACCGACTGCCGTTTGCGAAGCGTCCGCCGAAGAAGCCGATTTCAAGTCCGCGGTTTTTACCCATACGGAGAATTTAGCCGAAGTGCCTGCCGCCACGGTAACGGTAGAAGAGGACGTCCATTTCTGCGCCGTACCCGTCGTTTTGGTGACCGAATCGGATTTTGCAGGGTACTCGTTGTGAATCATGAGTACTTTCGTATTGTCCTCCGCACCGTCGTGCGTGCCGGGGTTTTCTACGTCGGGAATGTCGGTAAGGGAGATATTCAACGCTTCGTATTTTTCAAAATCCGAAGAGAGCGTCTTGTCCTTGTTGGCGGTTTCCCACGCTTCGTAAAATTTCAGCTTGTCCCGTGCGGTGAGGGTGTCCCATTTTTTGATGGCTTCCGCTTCCGTAAGCTTTTCCGCGGCGTCGAGGCTGTCGAGGTTCGTCCCCGTGAGGTTTGTCCACCCGTCCGCCGTAACGTCGATGATGCCGCTTGCCGCTTTGGAAGAGAGCGCAGTGCCCGAAGAAGCGGAGTTGACGGCGCGCGTCCAGCCCGTAACGGAAGTCGCAATAACGTTCTTGCCGTTGTTGCTGTTGAAAACTTCGAATTTGGAGTTGGAGATCAGCGCGTCGGAATCGTCCTGTACGTCCGAAGTAGCCGACGAGGAAGAGCTGTCGCTCGACGAAGAGTCGGACGTGTCGGAATCTCCGCAAGCAGCGAACGCCGCGCCTGCCGAGGATACCAAGAGGAACGATAAGCAAAGTGCAAGAAGTTTTTTCTTGCGGTTTTTGATACTGTCTTTCATGTAACCACCTTTGGCTTTTTATTTCTGAAAACTTGTGGCGTAAATTTGCGTTCGCGCCGAAAAAGAAACTTTTTTGGCACATGCAAATCTACACTCTACTATTTTAATACAAAATCGCTTTATTGGCAAGCGTTTACGACGGCAAAACGAAAAAAAGCCGAATAAAATCCAAAAAAATATGCAATATATATGGTATATAGCGCGTGCGAACGGCGCGACGAGGGGGAAAGACGTGCGAGAAACGGGAAAAGCGCGAAAGAATGCGCGGCGAATATTTTGCGGCGCGGCTGTCGGCGCGGCGAACAGTTTGTTCGGCGGAGGCGGCGGTATGCTTGCCGTGCCGCTGTTGCAACGCACGGGCTTGGACGGGCGTAGCGCGCATGCGACGGCAATTCTCGTAATCTTGCCCGTGTCCTTGCTTTCCTTCGTCGTTTACGCGGCGAAGGGTTTGTGCGAAGCGGCTGTAATGTTGCCGACGGCGATCGGCGTGACGGCAGGCGGCGTTTTGGGGGCGCGGTTGCTCGGCAAATTGCCCATGCGCGCGGTGAACGCGACGTTTGCCGCGTTGCAGTTGCTCGCAGGCGTGTTTTTGTTGTTTCGATAACTTTTCGTTGCGAAACGCTCCCGTTCGTCATTAGAGTTGTCACGAAATGCCTCCCCTCCGTCATTACGAGGAGCGAAGCGACGCGGTAATCTCTTCGTTCTCCCTTTCCGCCGCAGGAGGAAAGGGAGAACGAAGTCGTAATCCGCAGGATTGCCGCGGAACACACGCTCCGTTTTACCCCCCCCCCTCGTCATTGCGAGGCACGAACGTGCCGTGGCAATCTCGTGGCAATCCATAGGATTGCCGCGGAACGCACGCTTCGTTTCAAGACAACGTTTATAGGAGAATTATGCGATTTTATTTGTATTTATTGCTCGGTTTTTTGGGCGGAATACCTGCCGGTATGGGCATGGGCGGCGGCACGGTGACGATTCCGCTTTTGACACTTGTCGGAGGGGTTGCGCAAAAGTCGGCGCAGGCGGCGAATTTATTTTCTTTTTTCCCGATGAGCCTTTTTGCATTGCAAACGCACGCAAAAAACGATTTGTTGCAAACGGACGGCGTGCTGTGGACGATTTTGCCTGCTTTATGCACTTCCGCCGTCGGGGCTTTGACCGCCGCTTGGTTGCCGTCGGAGTTTTTGCGGAAAGCATTCGGCTTGTTTTTGATCGGGCTTGCGGCGGCAGGCTTGCTTCGGTTGCGGCAGAACGGTTGACAACGGCGGCGGATTGTGGTATACTTGCAAAAAACGACGGCTTTTCGTCGGGCAAGAGGATGCTATGCAACGCTATAAATATATACTTTTCGATTTGGACGGAACGCTGATTTATTCGCATAAGGGAATATTTTCGTGTATTCGCTACGCCTTAAACGAGTTGGGCATGGGCGAACCGAAGCCCGAATTGTTGCGGAAATGTATCGGACCTACGCTGATGTATTCTTTTCAAAATTTTTTCGGTTTGGACGAGGAAAAGGCACGTTTGGCAACGGCGAAATATCGGGAAAAGTACGGCGTGACGGGCGTCATGGAAAACGAGCCGATCGAGGGCGCGTCGGAAGTTTTGCGCGATTTGCAGGCGGCAGGCTATCGCTTGGCTTTGGCGACTTCCAAACCGAGCGTTTATGCCGATAGAATTGCGGAGCGTTGGGGCTTTTCCGCGTATTTGGCGGCGCAGGTAGGCAGCGGCATTGACGGCAGTTTGCCGACGAAAGCTTCCGTAATCGCGGAAGCGATGCGGCGATTGGGCGCAAAGCCTGCGGAAACGCTGATGGTGGGGGATCGAAAGCACGATGCGGAGGGCGCGCGCGAAAACGGCGTGGATTGCGCCTTGCTGAAAGTCGGATATGCCGAGGACGAAGCGGAGTTCGTTGCTTGCGCTCCGCGATACGTATGGAAAGATTTTGCAGAATTGAAAAACAATCTATTACTGTAAACGAATAGGGCATGTATGCGTTGAACGGTATTAAGAAAGAAATCGGCGGCACAAGCGTGCCGTCGTATATTTATGCAAAAAAAATATAAAGACGTTGCGGAATATCCCTTTCCGTCGTCGTTCCGATAAACATTTTTTTTTGCGAAAAATTGTCCGAAAAGCTCCGAAAACGATTGTATTTTTCGGGAGCATATGCTATACTGATATTGCGAAACAAACGAAATAGTCAAGAAATGCGGCGTTTGCGATAAAGCGAGGCGTGTTTTTTTGCATATTCTTTTCCCCGTTACGAGTTTGATAAAAACGCAAATTCCTCCGGGGTAGAAGAGCTGATATATTCTTGTACTATAAAGGTTTGTTTCGCGACATCGGAGTTTGCGTTTTTAGTGCGCGGCTTCGGTCGCGTACTTTTTTTTATCGGGAGGCAAAGATTTTGGTACTCGAATTAAGAAACATTTACAAATCGTTTGGCGAAAAAGAAGTGTTAAAAGGCGTTTCTTTTGTGGCGGAAAGCGGTAAGGCGTTCGGTTTGTTGGGGCGGAACGGCGCAGGAAAAACGACGTCTATTCGCATTTTGATGCACGTATTCCCTGCGGACGGCGGCGAAGTGCTTATAGACGGAAAACCCATTGACTATGAGAAGATCGGCGTCGGCTATCTTCCCGAAGAAAGGGGTTTGTATCCGAAAAAACGCATTATCGATCAATTGGCGTATTTTGCGGAATTGAAAGGTTTGCCGACGAAAGCCGCCGTAAACGCGGTGGACTATTGGTTGGATAGGTTGGGCATGTGCGAATATCGCGATAAGCGTTTGGATACGCTGTCCAAGGGCAATCAACAAAAGATTCAATTGATTACCGCGCTCGCGCACGATCCGGATATCGTCATTCTCGACGAGCCGTTTTCCGGGCTCGATCCCGTCAACGCCATGTTGTTGAAAAACGTGGTGAAAGAGCAGATTGCAAAAGGGAAGATCGTCCTTTTTTCCAGCCATCAAATGAGTTACATAGAAGAATTTTGCGACGGGATCGCCATTATCCATTCGGGAAAAGTCGTATTGAGCGGCGACCTTCGCGAGATAAAGCGGCGGTATGCGCGCGACAAGCTGACGGTGCGCGCGGCGAACGTCGAAGGCATAAAGTCGGCTTTCGGCGAATCCTGTACGGAGCGCGAGGACGGTTCGCTGCTGCTTCGATTGGCAAGCCCCGACGAGAAACAAGCCGTAATGCGGCGGCTCGTCGAAAATTACGACGTGGACGAGGTGCGCGTTTTCGAACCTTCGTTGAACGATATTTTCGTGGAATATGCAGGCGATCGCGCATAAGGAGGAGAAACGATGAAACAATTTCGGAAGATACTCAAATTTGAACTCAAAGGCTATCTTAAAAATAAAGCTTTCGTCGGGATTACGATTTTTCTCGTAGCAGCGATTGCTGTCGCTATGTTTATTCCAAACATTCTGTCGGCGTTTAAGCGCGACGATACGGTGACGACTACGGAGTTGCCCGTCATGGCGGTATACGCGGAAGACGAAGAACTTTCGGGGCTTGTGCAGGCATATTTCTCGGAAGCTTTTCCCGATTACGAAGTGACGGTGATAAGCGGAACGGCGGACGACGTAAAGGCGCAAATCGTTGCGGAGAAAATTTCGTGCGCGTTTGTGCTTAGCAGCGCGAGGGCTTATACCTACTATGTCAATAACCTTTCCATGTACGATTCGAATACGGCGATTGCCGATAGCGTATTGCAGGAAGTCTACCGCGTAACCGCAATGACGGAAAACGGACTTACGCCCGAACAGGCAAGCGAGATACTGTCCGTTCGGATAGAAAGCGATACGATTGCACTCGGAAAAGATCAAATGCAAAATTTCTTTTATACGTACATAATGATTTTTGCGCTGTATATGGTGATTTTGCTTTACGGGCAAATGGTCGCGACGAACGTAGCCACGGAAAAGAGTTCGCGCGCGATGGAGCTTTTGATAACGAGCGCAAACCCCACGAGCATGATGTTCGGAAAAGTGCTTGCTTCCTGCCTTGCAGGGCTTGCGCAGTTGGTGGCGGTGTTCGGCTCTGCCTTGCTTTTTTATAACGTCAATCGATCGGCGTGGGGCGACAATCAAATTATCGCTTCTATTTTCAATATCCCCGTCGATTTGTTTTTGTATATGCTTCTGTTTTTCGTTCTCGGTTTTCTGATTTACGCCTTTTTATACGGCGCGATCGGTTCGACCGCTTCCAAACTCGAAGATATAAATACTTCGGTTTTGCCGATCACTTTTCTGTTTATTATCGCCTTTTTCGTCGTCATTTTCTCTATGACGAGCGGAAACGTGGATACGACCGTGATGAAAGTCTGCTCGTATATTCCGTTTACTTCGCCGATGGCTATGTTTACGAGAATTTGCATGAGCGCGGTTGCGTGGTACGAAATTCTTATTTCCGTTGCAATCTTAATCGCCTCTACCGTGGGAATCGGTTTCGTCTCCGCGAAGATCTATCGCGTCGGCGTTCTTCTGTACGGTACGCAGCCGAAACTTTCGGCAATTCTGAAAACCGTATTTAAGAAGTGATAGGCGCGCCGCCTTTCCTTGTCGGCGGCGTAGTAATTTTTTGCGCGCCCCTTCCGCCATAGGCGGAAGGGGCGCGCAAAACTATGTTCCGCATTGCGCGATTGCCTTCTCTCCGATGGAAATAAAAATCGAATAAAGCCGTTTAACTATGGTTTATTTTTATTGACAGCGGCATAAAATAATGGTATACTATATGAGAAGAAAAACGGAAAGTTTTGTTGCGGTTTCATGCAAAAGCAATACGGCGTATACCGTTTTTTCTACGCAACAAAAATTAACCAAGGTTAAAAAATGTGGAGGCAGTATGAAATTGTTGTCGGAGTTGAAGATAGGAGAGCGCGCCACGGTAAAGGCAGTGCGCGGCGAAGGCATGGTTCGTCGTCGTTTGTTCGATATGGGTATTACGCCGGGCGCGGAGATTTATTTGCGGAAAAAGGCGCCGCTCGGCGATCCCATGGAAATATCGTTGCGCGGATACGAGCTGACTTTGCGGAAAGCAGAGGCGGCGAACGTGGAGATGGAGTGACGGAGGGGAGCTTATGTTGAAATTTGCTTTGGCAGGCAATCCCAATTCGGGGAAAACGACTTTATTCAACGCCCTGACGGGCAGTACGGCGCACGTGGGAAATTGGCCCGGCGTCACCGTGGATAAGCGCACGGGTACATACAAAAAGGGCGAAGAACCGATCGAAATCGTCGATTTGCCGGGTATATATTCCCTTTCTCCGTATACGCCCGAAGAAGTAATCGCGCGAAATTTTCTTTTGGAAGAACAGCCGGATTGTATCGTGAATATCGTGGACGCGACGAATTTGGAGCGTAATTTATATTTGACTACGCAGCTGATGGAGATCGGCGTGCCGATGACGGTGGCGTTGAATATGAAGGACGTTTTGGAAAAAAACGGCGATCGTATCGACGTAAAGACGTTGGAAAAGCGCATCGGCTTGCCCGTCGTGGAAATTTCCGCGTTACGCGGCGAAAACCTCGACGTGTTGATGGCGCGCGCGGTGCAATCGGTGCAAGAAAAACGTATCGGCGGCAGCGTTTTGCGGAGCTCCGTTTTAGGCTCGGCTATCGCGAACGCGGAAATCGCATTGAAACTTAAAGACGTACCTGCCCCCCTCTTTCACGCTATTAAGTTGGTAGAACGGGACAGCTTGGAGGTGGAAAATCACCCTGCGGAGGCACGCGCGGTAGAGGCTTTTATTCAAGAAAACGTTTGCGAAGAAAAAGGCTATTGCGGCGATCCCGAGGCAGAGATTGCCGACGCGCGTTATAAATATATCACGGCACATTATTCTTCCGCGCTCACGAGGGCGAAAAAGAAAGACGAAGGGCAAACGCGTTCCGACAACGCGGACAGAGTGCTTACGCATAAAATCTGGGGTTTGCCGATCTTCCTCGTGATCTTGTTTGCAATTTTCCATTTGACCTTTTCGGAAAACTTGCTTTTTCTCGGCTCGATCGTGCCTTCGTTCGGTACATGGTGTGCCCGAATCGGCGAAACGACGTTTGGCGGCGTCTTCTTTTCAAGCGGCTTGCATTCCCCCGGCGTATTGTTGTCGAACGCGCTGAACCTGTTCACCGAACAGATCGGTACGTGGCTGAAAATCGGTTTGGGCGGTTTGGGCGCGAGCAAGGCAGTCATCGGTCTTGTGGCAGACGGCGTGTGGGGCGGTATCGCTTCCGTGCTTTCTTTCCTGCCGCAAATTTTGGTATTGTTTTTGTTCTTTTCCATATTGGAAGATTCGGGATACATGGCGCGCGTAGCTTTTATGCTCGATAGGATATTCCGTCGCTTCGGCGTTTCGGGCAGAGCGTTTATGCCCATGATTATGG
>CAYWML010000046.1:0-11784 GCA_964459515.1 uncultured Clostridia bacterium
GTCGTATGCGAACGTGCCGAAATCGTAGCCGATATTTTTAATAATCGTACGCGCCGTCCGTTCGTAATCGACGTTCGCCGTCGTGGTCACTTCGCCCATGATCAACAGCGTATCGCTCGCCGCGGCGCACTCGATCGCCGCACGCGCCTGCGGATCTTTGCTTAAAATCGCGTCCAACAGCCCGTCGGAGATATTGTCGCATACCTTATCGGGATGACCTTCCGTGACGCTTTCACTGGTAAAAAACTTTTTCATGTAAAAAATCCTCTTTTTAACATAGTTATGTAATTTTTTGAAAAGTACGCGACGGTCGGCTCGCCGCCACCTTTCGATTATTTATTATACTACCTTTTCCCCTGCTTGTCAACTTATTTCCGCGCCGCCTCACACGCTTGCAAAATTTTTTTATACGTGCTATAATATTGACAGCGTTCGATTAAAGGAGGCTTTATGACGGAATTCGATTTACGGCGTTGCACGCTCTGCCCTGCGGAATGCGGCGCGAACCGCCTGACAAGCGTCGGCGCGTGCGGCGTTTCGGGGTTGCGTATCGCAAAATACTATCTGCACCCCTTTGAAGAACCCTGCATTTCTTTTGCCAAAGGCAGCGGCACGATTTTCTTCGTCGGTTGCAATCTGCGTTGCGCTTTTTGCCAAAATTACGAAGTTTCCCGTGCGAAACGCGGCAAAGAGATCTCTCCGAAGGAGCTTGCGGATATTTTTCGGGAGCTGGAAAACAGAGGCGCAGAAAACATTTCCTTGGTCACGCCTACGCACGTCGTCCCATACCTGCTACGCGCGTTTGACGTTTACAAGCCGAAAATCCCCGTCGTATACAACAGCGGCGGCTACGAAAAAATCGACGCGCTCCGCGCGATCGAACCGTACGTGGATATTTGGCTGCCCGATATAAAATTTTACGACGGCGCGCTTTCTTCGAGGTACTTGGAAAAGCCCGATTATTTCGAGCACGCAAGCGAGGCAGTGCGCTTTATGGCAAACAGCAAACCGCTTTCGATGACGGCGGACGGAAAAATGCTGTCGGGCACGATCGTGCGCCATCTCGTCATGCCTCTTTGCACGGGCGATTCCAAAGCGATATTGAAATGGTTTCGCCGAGAATTGCCCGAAACGACCTATCTCAGCCTGATGAGCCAATATACCCCTTTCGGGAAAATCGACGGCATGCCCGAACTGTCGCGAAAAATCACGCCGCGCGAATACGAAGCCGTCGTACAAACGGCGTTCGACCTCGGCATCGAAAGACTGTTCTTGCAGGAACGCGCATCGGGAAGTCAAGCGTATATCCCCGAATGGGATTTTTAAGACGAAGCCGCTATTTCCCGTCGGAAAGCCGCTCCACAAAACGAGCGATGCGCGCCGTCAAACGCGCGGCGCGCGGCGGCACGGCATAGACGATCTCTCGCTCTGCCCGACGGAGTTTTTGCAAAATTTTTTCTTCTTTTTTCATTACGATTACTATGCGCCGCAAGGCGCGCGCTTATTCTAACGCGAGGTGTTTTTATGCTGCTTTCGGCGGACAATTTACAATTCGGTTTCGACGGCGCAACGCTGCTCGAAAAAATCACCTTTTCCCTAAACGAAGGGGACAGGGTTGGACTTATCGGTGCAAACGGTGAAGGCAAAACCACCCTCATTCGTCTGCTTTTGGGAGAACTGGAGGCGGAAAGCGGCACACTCTTCCGCAAAAACGGAATACGCGTCGGCTACCTTGCGCAAAACGGCGGCTACGACTCCGCCAACACCGTCAAAGCGGAAATGTTGGAAATCTTCGCCGAAGACGCGCGCGCCATAGCGGCTCTGCGCGAAATCGAACGCAAAATCTCGCTCTCCGAAGAGGGCACGGACGAATATCGCGCCCTCTCCGCGCGTTACGAATCGCTAAATCGGCAAATCGCCGCGCGCGACAGCTATAACTACGAAATTCGCGTCAATACCGTCCTTAACGGCATGGGCTTCGAAAACGCCTACGATCAACCGATCGCCACCATGTCGGGCGGCGAAAAAACACGCTTGAAACTCTGCCGTTTGCTTCTCGAAGATCCCGAACTGCTGATCTTGGACGAGCCGACAAACCACCTCGACATGAAAACGCTGTTCTGGCTGGAAGATTATCTTGCCGCCTATAAAAACAGCCTTCTCACCGTCTCGCACGACCGCTACTTCCTCGACAAAACGGTGAACCGCATTTACGAATTGGAGCATAAGCGGCTTAGCGTTTTCAAGGGAAATTACACGAAATACAAGCAACTGAAAGCGGAGAAAACGGCGCGGCTTTTGAAAGAATACGAAAAGCAGGAAGAGGAACGCGCGCGTATGCAGGAGTACGTCGATCGCAACCTCGTGCGCGCCTCCACCACGAAAATGGCGCAATCGCGAAGGTTAGCTCTCGAAAAAATGGAGCTCGTCGAAAAGCCGCTTTTGCCGCCCACGCCGCCGCGCTTCGTCTTTTCTTACGCGGAAAAGCCTTACGAAAACGTTTTGGAAGTGCGCGATTTCACCCTGACGGCAGGCGATAAAACGCTGCTGAAAAACGTCGAATTCGGGTTGAAACGCGGCGAAAAATGCGCCGTCGTCGGCGATAACGGCACGGGAAAATCCACCCTTTTGAAAACGCTTTTGCAAAATAAAAGCAACGCCGTGCGCTGGGGCAGGTTCGTCAAAACCGCCTATTACGACCAAGAAAACGCAAACCTCGATCCCGAAAACACCGTCCTCGCCGAGCTGTGGGGCAGGCATATTTCTTGGGAGCAAACGCGCGTGCGCGGCATTCTCGCCCAAGCCAAATTAGAAGCCGAGGATATGGAGAAAAAAGTACGCGTTTTATCGGGCGGAGAACGCGCGAAGCTCGCCCTTGCCGTATTCGAATGCGAAGGCGGCAACGTGTTGCTCCTCGACGAGCCGACAAACCACCTCGATTTAGCCGCGCGCGAAAGCTTGGAAGCGGCTTTGCGCGCCTTCGACGGCACGGTACTGTTCGTTTCGCACGACCGATACTTCATCCGCGCCCTTGCCGATAAGGTGATTGAATTAAAAGGGCAGACCATAACCGAGTTTAAGGGTAGCTACGACGAATTTAACGCCTATAAATCCGCCGAAAAGGAAACAAACAAGCAAAATGCCGTTCAACGCACACCTGCCCCCTCCGTTTCCGAAAAAGGCGAACAAAAAGACGGATATTATCGCAGCAAGGAAGAACGCGCCGCCGACGCCAAACGCCGCACGCGCGTCAAAAAAATCGAAGAAGAAATTACGGCGTTGGAAACGGAAGAAGAAAGCGTAAACGCCGCTTTGTCCGACGTCGCGGTTACGGCGGATTACCGCTTGTTGCAGGAAAAATGCCGCCGCTTGGAAGAAATTAAAACACAACTCGACGCACTTTACGCCGAATACGAAACGCTCTTATAAATTCCGTACGGAAGATTTTTGTTTTTCCCTCTTGACAAACAGCCGATCGCGTGCTATACTATTTACAGAATAAAATACTTCGGAGGTCGTTATGCAAGAAATCATTTTGGATAAAAACAAAAAAGGCATGTTGGTATTGTTTATCTGCGTCACCTTAGAGCTCCTTTCCCTTATCGGCATGCTCATCGCCGCAGCGGGAGGCGCAATCGTCGGTTTCGTCCTGCTCCTGCTGCTTTTCTGTATCGCATGGATACCCCTGCTCGGTCTGCGCGTGTTAAAGCCGCAAGAGGCGCTCGTTTTGACGCTGTTCGGCAAATACATAGGCACGCTGAAAGGCGAGGGCTTTTATTGGATCAATCCCTTTTGCGTGGCGGTGAACCCTGCGGCGCAAACAAAACTGAACCAAAGCGGCGACGTCGGCAACACACCTGCCCCTGCCGCGAATAACGAGCTGAAAATTTCTCTTTCTATCCCGAGCAAGAAAATTTCCTTAAAGATTATGACGCTCAACAACAATCGGCAAAAGATCAACGATTGTTTAGGCAACCCCGTCGAAATCGGCATTGCCGTCATGTGGCGCGTGGTAGACACGGCGAAAGCGGTGTTCCGCGTGGACAATTATAAGGAATATCTTTCGTTACAATGCGACAGCGCGTTGCGCAACATCGTACGACTGTACCCCTACGACTCCGCCCCCGGAATCGATACGACGGGCGACGGCATCGACGACGACGGCAGCCTGCGCGGTTCGAGCGAAGTCGTAGCCACGCGCATTCGCGAAGAAATTCAAAAGTGTGTGAAAGAAGCCGGCATCGAGATTTTGGAAGCGCGTATCACGCACCTTGCCTACGCCCCCGAAATTGCCGCGGTCATGTTGCAACGGCAACAAGCTTCGGCGATTATCGACGCGCGGAAAATGATCGTAGACGGCGCGGTGGGCATGGTGGAAATGGCATTGGAACGGCTCAGCGAAAAACAAACCGTACAGCTCGACGAAGATCGCAAGGCGGCAATGGTTTCCAATCTTTTAGTGGTGCTTTGCGGCAATCGCGACGCGCAACCCGTCGTCAACACGAACAATTCTCGCTAAAAACCGTACAATAAGTTCGCGGCTTTGCGCATTTTGCACAAAGCCGCGTTTTTACACCCCCGTCATTACACACCCCACGGAACGCCCCCCAAAACCCGTCGTTGCCGATACACAAAACGCTCCCAAAGCTCGTCCTTGCGAGGCGCGCATGCACCGCGGCAACCTCCGCCGTCAGGCGGAAACAATGCTCGTCATTGCGAAGGAGCGCGGCTCGCGCGACTGCGGCAATCTCCGCCGTCAGGCGGAAACATGCGCCCGTCATTGCGAAGGAGCGCGGCACGCGCGACTGCGGCAATCTCGCCGATAGGCGAAAACGGGGCTGGTTTTCGTGCTTGCGTTCCGCGGCAAGCCGCAGGCTTGCCGCGAGATTATCGCGTCGCTTCGCTCCTCGTAATGACGGGGCGAAAACGAAAAAAGCGGCTTTGCGCAAAAATCGGCAAAGCCGCCGTTTTTCCATTCAATTACCACTTCGTCGCTACGCCGTCTACGTAATGCCAATAGTTACCCTCTTCCGTCGGCTGTTTTTCGCTGTAATAATACCGCATAACGTCGGTTATACCCGAATAGGCACTATCCATTTCATTCCACTCGCTTTCCGTGCCGTGATAATATACGGTTTCCAAATTCTCGCAACCGCTAAATGCCATTTGTCCGATACTTTTCACACCGCTACCGACAACCACGCTCTTCAAACCGCTACAAAATTCAAAAGCATTTTCGCCGATATATTGCACGTTATCGGGAATAGCTATAGTTTCTATCCCGACGCAAGAAGCAAACGCAGAAGAACCGATGCTCGTCACTTTTGCCCCGATTTTCACGCTCGTCAAATCGGCACAATTACGAAATGCCATAGCAGCGATAGACTTCACTTTATCGGGAATTATCAGCTCGGTGAGAAGTTCCTCGTTCAAATATATTTTTTTCGTCTTTACATCGTCGCCGTCTTTCATAAGCGAGCCCAACCCATTTATGTCGCACCAAGCGGTTAAATCCGTAATATAGATATTTTCCAAATTAACGCACCCATCAAACGCATATAAGCCAATTGCGAGCAAACTTTTAGGAACGTGCACGCTCGTTAGATTTTTACAATCAGCGAATGCGTTGTAACCGATCTCTTTCACCGTATCGGAAATCTGCAAAATCGACAAAGCCGCACACCCGTCAAACGCATGCGGATAAATCGCCGTTACGCCGTCGGGAACGGTAAACGATTTGTCCGTTTTTCCGACTGCGTATTTTATAAGATTTTTTCCGCTGCTACTGTATAAATTCCCGTCTACCGATTTATATTTCTTATTATTTTCCGAAACGATTATGCTCGATAAACTACTGCAACCGCAAAATGCCTTATCGTCAATCGAAGTCACACTGTCGGGGAGTTCGATACACGCCAAGCCGCTGCAACCCTTGAACGCCTCTTCCACGACAGTCTCTCCCGAAGTAAGGATCACCTTTTTCAAGGATAAAGGCACGCATTTCGCATAGTCCTCCTCGCCGTACGGAGCAAAAAGTCCTCCGAGGCTCGCGCAAAATGTGCTATGATTCTCGCCGTACCCGATAAACGGCAAAGTTATTTCTTCCAAACCGTCGCAACCGACAAACGCATTATCGATGCTCGTCACACTGTCGGGGATTTCAACACTCGTTAAACCGTTACAATCCGAGAATGCACTCGATTCGATCGTCGTCACGCCGTCGGGAATTTCGACGCTCGTTAAACTACTACACCCCGCAAACACGCTGTATTCGATACTCGTCAGGCTGTCGGGTATTACCACACTCGTCAAACTGCTACATTCATAGAACGCACTATCACCGATACTCGTTAAACCGTCGGGGAGTTCGATACTCGCTAAACTGCTGCACCCATAAAACGCACCATAACCGATACTCGTCACACTGTTCGGAATTTCAACGCTCGTTAAACTACTACAAAGATTAAATACATTGCTTGCAATGCTCGTCACCGTCGACGGCATCTCTACACTTTCCAAATCGGTACAACATTGGAATGCAGTCGCCCCGATACTCGTCACGCCGTCGGGAATTTCGATACTCGTTAAACCGCTACAGTTATCAAACGCAAAATCACCGATACTCGTCACCCCGTCGGAAATTTCGATACTTTTCAACCTTTCGCCGTAGGAAAACGCACCGAAGGTAATACTCGTTACGCCGTCGGGAATCGTGAATTCCATTGCCTGCTTACCGCTCGCATATCGCACGAGTTCCGTTCCGTCTTTACTGTATAAATCCCCGTCCACCGATTTGTATTTTGCGTTATTTTCCGCAACGACGATATTTTTCAAACAACGGCAAGAAGACAATGCACTGCCGATATCCGTCACACTGTCGGGGATAATTATTTCCGTCAAATTCTCTCCACAGGAGGCGAAAGCTTCTTTATCGATAGCCGTAACGGGCACGCCGTTATACGTCGAAAGAATTTCCGCTTTACTGCTCCAACCATAATACTCGGAAACGTACGCCGATTGCCCGTCCTCGGCAAGCGTGTATCCCAACGTTTCGGTTACCATCGGATCGTCCTCGACCGCGTCCTTGCACGCCGAAACACCAACCGCAAGCATTGCGCTCGCCGCGATTGCCAATACGCCGAAAAGCATTTTTTTGAACTTTTTCATGTTTTTGCCTCCTTAATTTTCAAGCTTCTTTTTTTTGCCGCGCGTTCCTATATACGTTTTTCACTATATAGGAACGCGCGGCAAATCACCCCATGGGGTGATTTAAGCCGATCACATATTTATTTTACAACTATATGCAAAATTTGTCAATAGTTTTGCGGAAAATTCTTAAAATTTCTTCGATTTTTTTGAAAAATACCGTCTCTGCCCCGTCATTGCGAAGGAGCGCGGTACGCGCGCCTGCGGCAATCTCGCCGATAGGCGAAAACGGGGGCTGGTTTTCGTGCTTGCGTTCCGCGGCAAGCCGCTGGCTTGCCGCGAGATTACCACGTCGCTTTGCTCCTCGTAATGACGGGGAGCGGTATGTCATTGCGAAGGAGCACGGTACGTGCGACTGCGGCAATCTCGCCGATAGGCGGAACGAGAGTATGTTATTCGTGCTTGCGTTCCGCGGCAAGCCGCAGGCTTGCCGCGAGATTACCACGTCGCTTTGCTCCTCGTAATGACGGGAAGGGGCGAAAACGGCGGCAAGCTTTACGCTATATCCCGAACGCAACCACGCCAAGCACGCCCGAAAGCACGATCAACCATATCGGCGAAAGCGTTTTCTTCCTCCGTTTGGAATACGCGAAAGAAAGCGCGGCAAGCGCGAGAAATATTCCGAGCGACCGCCAATCGAACGTCCACGCGCTCTCCACCGTGGAAACTCGAAAAAACACGCTTAAAAACATCGTCAACGCCGTGGAAAGGATCATGCCGACAAGGGCAGGACGAATACTTTCGAGCGTTACGCGCACCCCTGCGTATTTCAATGCGTGCGCCAGCAACGAAGCAATCAACAATATGATGAAAAACGACGGCAATACAATGCCGAGCGTCGCCACCGCCGCGCCCAAAAAACCTGCCTGCGAAGAGCCGACGAAAGTAGAAATATTGACGGCAATCGGTCCGGGCGTAGACTCCGCCACGGCAATAAAATTCAGCAATTGTTCCTCCGTCAGCCAACCGTTGGCAAGGCAATCTTCGCGAATAAGCGCGATCATGCCGTAACCGCCGCCGAACGACAGCGCACCGATTTTCAAAAAAGAAAAAAACAGCTTCCAATAGATCATCGCTCTTCCTCCTCCTGCCGCGCTTGCGGCGTTTCCGCCTCTTGCTTTCCTTTGTCGCGCCTCCCTTTGCAATAGCGGAGAGCGTATAAAAACAAGCCTACGCCGCCGCTGATAAAGATATAGAAAACGGAGGAAAAACCGACGGCAAACAGACTGCACGCCGTCATGGCAAGAAAAGTCAAACTCGCCACGACGATATTGAATTTCGTTTTTTCTATCTGCTTGAACATGCGCACGCCCGAAGAAAGGATCAGAAAGACGACGCACGCTTGAATCCCCTTAAACGCGGCTGCGCCCCACGTCCACGATAAAAACCGATCGAAAAACAAGGAAATGACGTAAATAAGGACAAACGACGGCAACACCATGCCGAGCGTAGCAAACACCGCGCCCGTCACTTTTTCTTTTTTATAGCCGATATACGTGGAACAATTGATTGCAATCGGTCCGGGAGTCGATTCGGAAATCGATATCAAGTCGAGAAATTCTTCCTGCCGAAGCCACTGTTTTTTCGTGACGAATTCGTTTTCCAACAAATGGATCATGGCGTAACCGCCGCCAAAAGTAAACATGCCGATTTTCAGCATGCAAATAAATAGTTGCCATAGATTTTTCCAGCGTTTCATTTTATCAATCCTTACGTATTCTTGATTGCGCATATTTTCACGCGTGCTTGTATTATACCACAACCGCACGCAAAAAAGCAACCGCTTTCCGTATGCGCCCGTATTTCCGCACACTCTTCCGCCGTTACGAAGAGCGAAGCGACGCGGCAATGATTTCCGCACTTTTTTCCGTCCGCAACACTTTCGAGCTTTCGCAAAAAAAATTTCACAAAAGCAAGAAAAATGCTTGACAGTTCGCTATCGTAAAATTATAATAGAATTATACTATATGAAAAGGAGAAATTTTATGTATTGCTGTTATTGCGGTAAAAAAGCAAAAGACCGTGCTACGGTATGTGCCCGTTGCGGTTATCCGCTTCCCAAAACGCCAACGAGAACCGTTTATCCGACGCAACAAGCACAACAACAGAGGATTGTTTATCCTCAACAACAAAGGGTTGTCGTGCCGCAGGCACAAATCCCGAATGCTACATCGAAATCCGCCTTAGGGGTTGTATTAGGTCTCTTTTTCGGGTTGATCGGTTTGCTTATCGGATTCCTTATGTACCACGACCGCCCTTACGAAAAAGACACATTTATTAAAGGCTGGATTAAAGGATTTATAATTTCCTTTATCATCGGCGTTATATTGGCAATCGTCTTTGGAATCATCTACGTAATCATTCTTTCCAATCTTTTCTACGATATATAACGACAATCCGTTATTACATATAGAAACGACAGTAAAATTCGCCCCCTTTGCATGCAAAGGGGGCGAATCTTACTTGTATTTTGTACGGCGGCTTTCCGTACGCTCAAAGACAACGCAAGATTATTTCCTTATAAGAGCTGATTTTATATAAAATAAAATTCTTTTCACTGGATTATTGCCGCATTTTTTTGAACATTCTTTTCGTTTAATCTCTTTCAATATTTCTTTTTCTTGTTTCGCAAACTTCTTGTCGCAAGGTATTTTTTCATTTCTTAGCAAGTCATTTTTTTTAAGGTATTCAATATATTCATCGTCGCTCATTTCTTTTTGTTCTTCAGACCGATATATATTCGGGAGTTCATATACGGGTTTATTAGCAATAATTTTCTGAAGTTCTACTTTCTTATCTGATATTTCATTTTCAATATTTTTTACAGTAATCTCTTCTTCTGGCTTTACATAATTATTTGGAACAGGGGTTTTTGATAATACAACCAATTGAGCAACTATATTTTGCGCTAAATTATAGGCAGCAGTAAATGTTGTACTTGATTGCTCAACTTGAGTTGTTAATAGTGATATTTCTGAAACAAAACCATCAATATTAACCAAAACGCCTAAATGAGTACAAATCGGAATTTGATTTGAAACACTTTTTCCTTTGGTTGTTGTTTTTCCTAAACCAATTCCACCAGCAATAGCACCAACTCCGCCCACTAACGCAGCGCCAATAAGCGCTCCTCCAATTGACATATGCTTCTTAGATTTCGTGTTATCTGTGGTTATCGTCTGAAAACTTTGTTGTACATTTATCTCAGCACTTTTAATGCTTGAAAATGGAACATACTTCTGATTTATTCTTACTATTCCTTCGGTACGATTAATTAAAAATCTTCCTTTTAACACATTTTCCCATCGAGCATTTGAAATACGGTTTATCTCATTTATACGTTCCCTATTGAGGTTATTTATAACCTTTTCGACCGATTTGATATGCTGCTTATATTGTACATCTTTTTCTTTATGAATTTTTGAAATGATTTTTTCTCGATAAGAAGGATTTGAAATAAATTTCATCAATTCTTTTTCTTCGTTTGCAGTTCCCATAAATGTTTACCTCCTAAAAAAGTGTGCCAACCGAAGTTAATGCACCCAAAATGCAAACTCCTTTGCCTTTTATCGATTTCCGGCAAAAGAGGAAAAATCCTACATTATAATATATAATTCATCAATCCGAATAGAACGAGAAGCGAATAGCAAATATTCTCCATAAAAAAACTCAGAAAATTAATTTTACAGCTATATTATAATATAGAATTTTCTATATGTCAAGCAAAAACATAGAAATTTCTATATAATAATTATATGGAAAACACTTTCAGCAAAATCCTAAAAGACTTTTTAATAGAGAATAATTTAACGCAAGTGGCTTTCGCAAATACAATCGGCGTAAAACAGAGCCAAGTAAGCGAATGGATGAAAGGCAAAGCACAGCCGGGCTACGACACCTTAAAAGCTATGGCACTTGCCTTTAATATTTCCGCCGATTATTTTTTGGGAATAAAAGAAGACTATTAAAAGTCGCCCCTTTGCGTGCAACGGGGTGACTTTCGCTTCGCTCAAAGAAAACGCAAGCGTTTTCCGAACCCCGATAGATTCTTCGCACTTCCCGCACTCACCACAAGCAAAGGACGCAGGAAAACTCCTGCGTCCTTTGCTTGTGGTGACCCCGTTGATGTTAAAGACGAACTATTTACTTCATCAAAACTCACGGTTTTGGATTGATTTTTGTAGTTGAAAGTGATTATAAAGCGGTCGTCATAGAGATAAATCGAATTTACAAAGCCGTCAATCAGGCGTTGCTTTCCCTCGGTAGTGGTAAGGTCTAACTTGCGGTAATTATAGAGAGAGTACAAAATCTGTTCTTTTGATAAAAGCGGATTTTTGACCTCGGCTCTGAAAAGCTCGATTTCAAGATTTTTCTTCTGTTCCTCTAAATCGTCAAGCACCTTTTTCGTGGCTTGCGAGAAAATGCCTTGTGACATCGCTTCTATAAGGTTATTCAGCTTTTTGTCAATTTCGGCAATCTGTGCTTGAATGGAAACCGAAGCGTGAGTTTCGGAGTTTTGCAAATCGAAGATACGGTCTGCCAATTCCTCAATTACATTGTCCTCGGTAATAAGCTCCA
>CAYWML010000047.1:0-4387 GCA_964459515.1 uncultured Clostridia bacterium
CAAACGTTTAGGCTTTCACAAAAACGTCACCCTTTACGCCGAACGCCGCGCATAAAAAATCGCACCATAAAAGGAGTTACATACTATGTCCGACTTTTATCAAGAATATGGATTGGAAGAAGAATCCGTTCCTGCATATTCCCCTACCCCTGCGCCGACAAAGCCTGCAAAAAAGAAAGGCGGTTGGTTGGGTAGGATTATCGCCCTGTTGCTCGGTTTTGTCATCGGCATAGGCGCATGCGTCGGAGCATGCGTCGGCGGAGCTTATTACGTTGCCTCAAAACCGATAAACGAAACTGCTTCAACGCTTGACTTGCTGGGAATAAACATAAGCGATAAGCTCAACAAGTACCTTGCCGAAGACTATCAAACCAAAACCATCGGGGATTTGGCGAACGCTTTCGTAAACGCGGCGAACCAAAAAACGCTCGGTGCTTTTGCCGAGATTTCGCCCGTTATCAAAGAAAAGATCTCCCTCACTTTCGAATCTATCAAAGATGAAATGGGCATCGACCTGAATAAGGACGATCAACTTTTCAACACTGAATTCGACTCTTTACCCGAAGTACTCGCCGAAACGGTGCAAACCACGCCGATTGGCGACATATTGACGGCTTCCACCGAGAACGGCGAACTGGACGGATTGTTAAAGGAGATTTGCTACGGTGTCGAGGGCGAGGATTACACCGTCAAAGACGGCGAAATCGTCATGTATGAAGGAAAGAAGAAAGTCTCCCTTCGCGACCTTAGCGGAGATTTCTCCTCTATTCTCAACGACATTTACCTCGCTTCCGTAACCAACCCCACTACCGACGATAAGACGATGCTTGCGTTGGCATACGGTCAGGAAGGCATTACGTATGTGATTGAAAACGGCGAAGCCGTAATGCAACAACTCTTCTTCTTGAAAAACAAGAAAGGCGAATTTACCGACTATCACGGCACGGTTTTAGACTCGAATAAATACACAATCGAAGAGCTGCAAAACGATAGTTTTGCCGTGAACACAGACGAATTTTACTTACATAAAGCAGACGATGATCGTTATTATGCCTACAACAAATGTGCTTTCGGCGATAATTACAAGTGTTCCGATCCCATTTACTTCGAGAAAACGCGTATCGGCGATTTGACGGAAGACTCCAAAACCGTCCTCAACAACTTGCTTTTGAAAGACGTGCTGAACGTGCAATGCGAAAACGGCAATAAGCCGAGCGCAATTCTCGTCGCCCTTGCTTACGGCGAAGAAGGCGTAGATTTTGAATACGTGAAAGACGGCGACAACTATACGGGCATCGAACTCAAAGACGGGCATTATGCGCGCACCATCGGGCAACTCACCGAAAACGGCAGTGAAATCATCGACGGCATCGCCCTCCACAGCGTTATTTCGGAAGCTCGCGACAACGCCACCATTATGTACTTGCTGTACGGCAAAAAAGGCTTACATTACATAATCGACGAAACAACCGACAAAATCGTAATGCAAGACGCATTTATCTACAAAGGCAGCGACGGAAAAATCTATAACGAATATAAAGAAGAACAAACCACGGCTACCCTCGACGGCAACGGCGTTTACACCGACGCGCACGGCAACAAATATAATACAGAAGTAACGTCGGAAACCGTTGAAATTTCCCCCGAAAGCGGACCGGTAACATTGACGAAATACTACCTTTACGACGAATACGAAGCCACGGTGCGGGTGCAATTCAAAGCCACAACGTTCGGCGATTTATCCAAAAACAACAGCCCCGTTTCCAAGATGACGGAGCGCATGACGGTCGGCGAAGTTCTCGGCGAAGATAAAGTCAACGACGATAAAGTCTTAAAGCACATATCAGGCAGCACGATAAATAATTTGGCAACCGATATCAAAAACCTTACCTTCGCGCAAGTATTCGAAGATGATATTTTTAAAGCCTACGACGGCGACGATTATACAGACAAAAACGGAATTACGGTAACAAAAGGCGATTATGTCGCTAAAGACAAACAAGGCGATGAAATATATATAGCCACAAAGAACAACAAAGATGATTATACCGACAGTAATGGAACACCAGTAGCCAAAGGCGATTATGTCGATAAAAACGGAAATTATAAAGCTTCAAAATACATCGGCGTCGATTATATCGACAAAAACGGTCATAAGGTAAGAGAAGGCGATTATACCGATAAAGACGGAAATTATGCCTATATAGAACCGAAAGGCACTTGGAAATATTTGTTATGGCATAAAGACGAAGGCGCAACCGAGGGCTACTATAGATACAATTATACAGTGACCGGCGATATGTCGAATCTTTTGGACAACATGACGGCAAAAATTCAAGAAACAACCTTAAACGAACTTAGTAGCGACGGCATTATACACCTTGAAGAAACGACCTTAAACACGAACTTATTCACGGAAATCAAGGTACAAACACCTACTACTACGTATTATTGGCCATTCACTCTTCCGATGGACGTACAAGCCAAACTGAACGCAAAGACTCCGAACGAAAAAGGCGAAAAAGTCCTCACCCTCGGCGAACTGACGGCAAACGAAATTCTCGAATATACGGCTTGCGTAATGAAGACATTGAAGAATCTTGATACAAACGACGCGACCACTACAACCCCACAGCAAAATCCGTAACGACTAAAAAATAATTTTCGCTTTTTCGCACGGTTTTCTCGTAAAACCGTGCGAAAACGTTTGACTAATTTCTACAAATCGTCTATAATACTGATAGACAGCTGCTTAGGCGGTTGTTTTAACCTTGCACATCGGGCAGATGTGCCGAATAAGACCGGGAGGTGAAAAATATGGCTAAATACGAAATGCTTTATTTGCTCAACAACGATTTGTCGGACGAAGCAAAAGACGCAAAAGTTGCCAAGTTTGAAGACATCGTTAAATCGATGGGCGGTAGCGTTGCTGGTTCGGACAAATGGGGTACGAAGAAAACGGCTTACCCTATCAACTTCAAGAACGAAGCGTATTACGTTCTGATGGCGTTTGAAGCAGACGGCAAGGTAGTAGAAGAGCTGAAGCGTATCGCAGGCATCGACGCCGATGTTGTTAGACGCTTGATCACGAAGCTCAACTAATCGAGGGAACAACATGAACAAAGTATTTTTAATCGGAAACTTAACGCGCGATCCCGAACTTACGGAAACGTCTTCGGGTATTCCCGTATGTCATTTCTCCATTGCCGTCAACAGAAACTACGTTTCAGCCGACAGCGAACGGCAGACAGACTTTTTCAATTGTACCGCATGGCGTGCCCTTGCGGAAACGATTGCGCGTTACACCAAGAAAGGCAACAAAGTATCCGTCATCGGCAGCGTACAGTTGCGTAACTACGAGGACAATCAAGGCGTAAAACGTACCGCGGTAGACATCATCGTGCAGGACGTGGAATTCCTTACCCCGAAGAGCAGTACAACCGATTCTTTCGACGACGTTGCCGACGCACCCCGTGCGCCCGCGCCTAAAAAGAAGCCTACGCTTCAAGCGATGGACGACGACAGCGACATTCCGTTTTAACAAGCGGACTTACGAATAATTAAAGGAGTAACGAATCATGGAAGAAAAAGCACCTGTAAAAAAGGTCTATAAGAAAGCGCCCCGTAGAAAGGTTTGCGCATTCTGTCAGGAAAAGCTTGACGTAATCGATTACAAAGACGTCAATCGCCTTAAAAAATTCATTACCGAGGGCGGAAAGATCCTTCCTCGCAGAATGAGCGGTACGTGCGCAGCGCACCAAAGACTTCTTGCAACGGCAATCAAGCGTGCAAGAATTACCGCGCTTCTCCCTTTCAAAGGCGAGTAAGCACCCAACGAAACGCAACCCCGTCGAAAATATTCGACGGGGTTTCTTTCTATCATTAGAGTTGTCATGAATGACTCTCGTCCGTCATTAGAATTGTCATAAAATCCTTCTCGTCCGTCATTGCGAGGAGCGAAGCGACGTGGCAATCTCGTGGCAAGCCGTAGGCTTGCCGCGGAACGCATACTCGGAATACCCCACCACCGTTCTCCGCCTAACGGCGGAGATTGCCGCGGTCGTACATTCGCAGCCCTTTGCAATGACGGAGCGTAGCAGAATTACCACAGGCGGCGACAAAAAAAGCACCTCTTGCCGCTTAAACGCCTTTCGGCGTTAAAAACTTTTACTGGAATAAAGCGCGACTACCGTCGCTAAAACGCCGCAGGTGCGGCGTTTATTTTTTTGCAGTGGCGTTGCCCCTGCACCCCACAAGGAACAATGTTCCTTGACCTTGACTTGCCGCAAGCGGCATACGCTCTCGCCGTCATTGCGAGAAGCGAAGCGACGCGGCAATCTCGTGGCAAGCCGTAGGCTTGCCGCGGAACACCCCTGTTCGTCATTGC
>CAYWML010000047.1:4487-11382 GCA_964459515.1 uncultured Clostridia bacterium
AGCCGTAGGCTTGCCGCGGAACACCCCTGTTCGTCATTGCGAGGAGCGAAGCGACATGGGAATAAAGCGCGACTACCGTCGCTAAAACGCCGCAGGTGCGGCGTTTATTTTTTTGCAGTGGCGTTGCCCCTGCACCCCACAAGGAACAATGTTCCTTGACCTTGACTTGCCGCAAGCGGCATACGCTCTCATCCGTCATTGCGAGGAGCGAAGCGACGCGGCAATCTCGCCGCAAACGCGGCGTCCTCCTACCTACCTTTTTAGGCAAGCGTTCAACGCTTGCCTTGCCAAGATACTTTTTTTAATATCCCCGTGGATAGCGTTTGTTTTTTATCCGTATTGCCGCGGCGATATGCCTCCTCCAATAAATCGCCGAAAAAAACGCGCGTGTCGGAAATGCGTTCGCAAAACAAATAATACGCCAACGAACCGGGGACGGTGTTCACCTCGCAAAGATACGCCTTATCTTCGCTGACGAGATAATCCATACGCACCGCGCCGCTTAACCCCATACGCTTATACACCGTCTTCGTATACGCGCGGATTTTCTCGCGCAAATCGCCCGTCAACAAATACCGGCCCTCTTGCTTTTGCCCGTTCGCGCCGTCTTTCGTCCGCTTTTCGTATTTCTCTTCAAAAGTGTATAACCCTGCGCCGAACGCGCACTCCGCTTCGGAAACGTACACTTCGCCGTTCACGCCGTAAGCGGCACAATTTACGTCTTGCTTCTGCTCCAAAAACGGCTCGATAAGCACTTTGCCATCGTATACGAAAGCCGCCTGCAACGCACTCTTCACCTCGGCTTCGTTCCGCGCCACCGAAATTCCGATGGAAGAGCCAAGATGCGCAGGCTTCACTACCACGGGATACCCGAACCTCGTTTCGATGCGGTGCAATAAAAACGCGCCGCGTTTTTCATAATCGCGCTCGTTTACGCGGATATATTCCAACGTCGGTACATTCAAACTTTCCAACACCGCTTTCGTGAGGCATTTATCCATAAAAATCGCCGAAGTAGCCGTATCGGGCGAAGCCAAAGGAATGCCGTTCCACTCCGTCAAGGCGGAAACGCCACCTCCTTCGCCCAAGCCGCCGTGACAACAATTCAGTGCAACGTCGATTTTCGCAATACGCCGCACGCGCCCTTTTTTCGCGTTCAACGCGTACATGCTCCCTCCGTCGATAAAAATGCGTGTAAAACTCGCATAGCGTTTTTCCCGAAATACGTTCAAATCAAACATCTTCGGCGATGTGTACATGCCGCCGTCCGTATGTATATAAATCGGGAGCAAATCGTATTGCTCCCTATCCAAAGTATTCAGCACGAATACGCCCGTCAATACGGAAATCTCGCGCTCGCACGAAGCTCCGCCGAAAAACACTGCAACTTTCATAAAAAAACACCTCCGCCGAATATTTCTTCGCTTTGGTGTTTCCTTCGTTTTTTATAAGTTTCCGACGCCCTACGGGCATTTTGCCGTCAATATACGTCGGGCAAATCGTTCAAAAACAGCACCGCGTCGCCTGCGCCGATCCACTTTTGCAGCTCCGCCTGCGCCGCTTTCAACGTCGCCGCCACCGTCAGCCGTTCCATATCGCCGCCTGCCGCCGCATAGCCGTCCTTCACCGCCCCTACCAGCGTATCGCCGACCAAGATCACCCGTTCGGGCGCAAGCGCGGCTATATCCGCGCCGAGCGTCGCGTTCAGCTCTCGTTCCAACACGCCGCATTCGATAATCCCCGGCGTAACCACGCATTTCCTGCCGTCGAACCTGCCAAGCGCGACCAACGCCGCCTTCGCGCCGCGCGGATTGGCGTTATACCCGTCGTCGAGAATAAACGCGCCGCCGCTTTCGATACATTGCAAACGGTGCGGAATCGGTTGCAATTTTTTTAAGCCGTCGGCAATCTCCGCCGCCGTCAAGCCAAGCTCCTGCGCCAGCGTAACCGCCAACAAAACGTTTTCCGTCGCCGCCTCGCCCAGTAGCGGTATCTCCGCGCGGATTTTTTCTTCACCCACACGCAAGGTAAAAGCCGTGCTCGTCGCTCCGAACGAAACTTCGGAAACGTCCTCCTCCGAAACAAGCCGCACGCGTGCATCCTCCGCAAAATCCCGTTCCAAATACGGCTTCAACTCCGCGCCGCACACCGCGATGCGCTTCGCCGATCGAATCGCCGCGCTCTTCTCTTTCCAAATCGCCTCTATCGAACCGAAAGTTTCCAAATGTTGCGCGCACACACCCGTAAACGCAACGTAATCCGGCTTCACCAACGCGCACAACGCGGCGATATCCCCCGACTTACGAGCGCCCGTTTCCGCAATCAAAACTTGCTTTTCGGCGAACTCGGACGAGAGAACCGTTTTGGCAACGCCGATCGGCGTATTATACGAAGCCGGCGTAGCGATCACCGAATACCGCTCCGAAAGCAAACAACGCAGGATATTTTTCACCGAAGTTTTGCCGTAACTCCCCACGACGGCTATGCGCGTAATTTTGCTTTCATCAAGTACCTGCCCTGCCCGTTTCACAAAACGTTCGTTTCGCGCGTTTTCAAAAACACCGCTGACGGCATTCGCCGCGAGCAAAAGAACGGGCAACAAAATCGGCATCACGGCATACGGCACGTACGCCACGAGCGCGTACAAACGCGAACCGTTCCAAACGGCAAGAAAACGCAACAGTGCAAGCAAAACGCCCCCGACTGTCGCCGTCAACAACCAATATACGGCAAACAAACGGCAGAGCCGTCCCGTGCGCTTCGCGGGTACTTTCAAGGCGTATTTCGCGTCGGCATACCAAAAAAGCGACAGCAAAAGGAGCATGGGCACGGCGGACGTCGCCAACGCGGCGCGCGTACCGAGATAGGAAAAGCAAAGCGAAACGATTGCCGTAGACAATGCCAAACAAAGCGCAAGCACGGACAAGCGATTAAAAGTCATGTTTTCCTTTCGCCGCAGCCAACGAACGAACACGCCGTTTTTATACCCTGCCTGTTGCATCGCGCCCAACATTTTTCCCGTCGAGCCGCAAAACAAGCACGCCGTCACGGCGCATGCAATCCACCTTAAAGTTGCCTCATTCATAAAAAAATTCCTCTGCGATTAAATTAAACAATACGGGATTTTCCGCAAACGCGAAATGTCCGCCGGGCATCACGCGCAACTTTCCCCGTCGCAAACAAGCCAAATACACCTGCGCTTCGGCGAGCGGCGTTACGGAATCGCCCTCCCCTTGCACGAGCAATACTTCGTTGGAAATCATACGCGCGCACGCGCGCAAATCCTCGTTCACGATTTTTTTATAGCTCTCTTTCATGATCGGCGACAGCGAACGATATTCCCTGCTTCCGAAATGCCGCTCGGCAAACCGCGGCGCAAAACGACGAACCGCGCGATAAGCGCGCACGCGCAAACGATACCGCGCTCCCCGACGAAGAATTACGCCTGCCGCCCCTGTCAACAGCATTTTATCGAATATATCCGCGCCGCGCGAAGCCAATTTCACTGCCACGCGGCAGCCGAACGAATGCGCGATTACGTGCGGTTTTTCCAGCGAAAGCAGCTGCATTTTTTCTTGCAGCCAATCGGCGTAATCGGACACGGAAAAAGCGTTCGTCAAACACCTGCTATCACCAAATCCCAAAAAGTCGATTGCCGTCACCCGATAAAAACGGGAGAAATACGCCGTAACGGCAGAAAACGCTTCCTTCGAGGAAAGATAGCCGTGCAACAGCAACAAATCCTTTCCCTCGCCCTTTTGTATAAACGAAACGTCGGATAAATTTCCCGTCGCCGTCCTCCTATAATGCTTTCCGCATCTCCAACGCATTCTCCCCGTCGGCATAATATCTGCGCCGCACGCGAAGCACTTGAAAACCGCAACCCGTATACAAGCGCACGGCTGGAACGTTCCCCTCGCGCACCTCCAAAAACACGCGCTCCGCTCCGCGCGCGCGAAGTTCCGCAAACGCCGCCGCCAACAACGCCTTTCCGCAACCGCGGCCGCGAAAAGTCGGCAACACCGCGATTTTCGGGATTTCCCCGTCCTCAAAAAGTTGCGTTGCCGCCACGTAACCGACCAAGCCGCTCTCTTCTTCGGCTACAAACCCGAAAAAATCCGTCCGACGGCATTCCTCTGCGAGCATGGTTTCCGTCCAAGGATCGGCAAAGCAGGCGCGCTCCGCCGCCAAAATCGCGTCGAAATCCGAAGTCGTCCACGGGCGTATTTTCATGCTTGCTCCTTATTCAGCTCTGCCGAGCTTTTCCGAACGTACAAAGCGGAAAGCGGCGCGAACGCTCCTTTTTCCGCCAACGCGCAAACGGCGTTTTTCAGCCCCACGACGGGATCGGTAACGCGTACGTCTGCATTCGCCGCGATCGGCAAGTTTTCAAACGCCGCCAAAGCGTAGCCTTGCGCCTGCAACGCCAACGCCTCCGCTTCCGTCAAATAGGTCGGCGGATATATCGCGCGCCCGTTTTCATAGCCGCACGCATAATAACAACCGTGCAACGCGTCCACGAGGCAGAGCGTTTTCTCTTGCGCGCCGTCTATCGTATTATATGCCGCCACGTCGAAAGAGGTGACGGGAAGCGCAGGCTTTCCGCAAGCCAAACAAAATCCTTTCACGGCGGAAATGCCGATGCGGATTCCCGTAAACGAACCTGCCCCGACGACAGCAGCGAAAAAGTCGCACTCCTCCAAGCGCAAATCCGCTTTTTGCAACGCTTCTTCCACCGCAGGGAGAAGCGAAACCGAGTGTTTCATGGCGCAATCGGGCAAAAACACGGCGTGCGCCGCTCCGTTTTTCATGGCAATCGCCGTAAAATGCTTGCCGCTCGTATCCAATACGAGATAATTGCTTGTTTTCGTTCCGTTTTCCATCTTCGTTTTTCTCGCCCTCAATACTCGATTTCCCGTTCGTTTTCCCCGATTTTCCGAATGCAAACTCGCTTTACCGTCGGCGGCAACAACGGCGCGATATTCTGCGCCCATTCCACCAAGCAAACGCCGCCCATGTCGAAATAGTCCGCCAAGCCGAGAGACTCCGCCTGCTCTGCCGACTCGATCCGATAGCAATCGTAATGAAACAGCCTGCCGTCGTAATCGTTCATGTACGCATAAGTCGGGCTGGTGACCTCTTCCTTGATTCCCAAGCCGCGCGCCACGCCCTTGGAAAACACCGTTTTTCCCGCGCCCATGTCGCCGTCAAGCAAAACCACGTCGCCGCCGCGCAACGTCTTCGCGTATGCGCAAGCGAACGCCTCCGTCTCCTCGCGCGATTTTGAAATAAACTTTGCCATGCTTCTATTATAATACCTATTTACAAATTTTGCAATTATTATTTGTCCGCAAGCGCGCCTAAATTTTCTTTTTTTTCAAGAAATTCGACAACCGCTTGTAAAGCAGCAACGTCAACGCGCCGACCGACGCGGTTTTTATCAAATTAAACGCCGCTATCCACCAAAAACAATCGTGAAACACCGTCACCGCGCTTTCCCCCAAATACAGCGGAAAAGTAAGGAAACGATTGGCAAGCAACGCCGCCCCCGTGCCGATAAAGCACGCCGCCGCCAAGCAGGGCAACACCACGCGCAAGCCTTTATGCCGCCGATACACGAGCGACGGCAACAATATGTACGCGCTCGTCGCGATCCAATTCGCCAGTTCGCCGACGCCGCCGGAATTGCTGATCAGCGCGCGCAACAGCTCTTTGCAAGCGCACACCGCCACGCCTTCCGTCGGTCCGAGCAAAAAGGAAATCAGCAATATAAACACGTTGCCGAAATCGAGTTTCAAAAAACCGACGACGGGAAAGATCGGAAATTCCAAAAAACTCACGACGAAACTCAGCGCGACGAACATCGCCGCCAACGCGAGTCGGCGCGCCGAAAACCGTTGCCCTTTCGCCGCGTGTTTCTCCATTGAACGCATACCTGCCCCATTCGTTTCCGATATTGATTGCCGTTCTCCTCGCATAATTTCCCTCCAAAGAAAATATCGCCGCCTATAAAAAAGGGGCGATAAGAAAACAGCCGTTTTGTCGCGCGCACGCATTGCGCCGCAGATCTTTTCTCGTCCGGACTATACCGTCGGTATCGGAATTGCACCGATTCGGGAACGGAAAACTCCGTTCTTCGCAGACTGTCACTGCCGGTGAGGATTTTCGCCTCGCCCCAAAGCATTTATGGATACGCACGAGCCAATCGCCGTATCGATTCGATTATAGCACGCCGCGCGCGCATTGTCAAGCGAAATGCGGCGATTTTATTCCGTTGTCCCATCTTCCGAGACGGAGAACAACACGTAAAAGGTACTGCCTTTCCCGACTTCGCTCTCCACGCCGAACTCCACGCCGTGCTTCTGCAAAATCGTTTTCACAATCGAAAGCCCCAGCCCCGTTCCCTGTACGGGGCGTTTATGCGCCTCTTTCGATCGGTAGTACCGCTCCCAAATGCCGTTTATCTCCTCTTCGGGAATGCCCTTGCCCGTGTCCGTCACGGAAAAGCGGCAAAGCCCCGACGAAACGCGTTGCAAGCGCACGAACACCGTTTTGTCCTCCCCCGTATAATTGACGGCGTTGCCGATGAGATTATACACGACTTGCCCCAAGCGCAACCTATCGCCGCAAATATAGATTTTTTCCTCTATATCCGCCTGAAAACGATAACCCTGCACGTCTTTCAAGTAGGCAAATCGATCGAGAATTTCATATACGTAAGCGGAGAGATCGAAACATTCCGCTTTCAGCCCTGCCATATCCGCGTTCAGTTTCGACAGATCTAGCACGTCGTTGACGAGCGAAGTCAAACGATCCGCCTCGTCCACGATCACCTGTGCGTGCTTGTTGCGTTTTTCGGGATAATCGCCCGAAATTTCGATGATCATGGAAGCGT
>CAYWML010000048.1:0-11193 GCA_964459515.1 uncultured Clostridia bacterium
TATTTTTATTATACATGTCTTTTGTTTTTTTGTCCAGTCTTTTTGTACCATTTTCGACAACTCGTAATGACGGACGAGAAGCATTTCGTGACAACTCTAATAACAAAAAAGGTTTACGCCCGAACGCCGCGTTGCGGCGTTCGGGCGTAAACACAGCTTGCTTGTTACGGCTATGTCCACGCGACTTTCACCGCACGCGCGCCGTCACTCGGACGGCGTTCGCCCGTTCTCACAACGGCTGTTTGCGTTCTTTGCCTTGACCGCGCGGATAGCGAGGCGGCGTAGGCTTCGTCTTTTCCACGACCGCCAACACTCTTTCGCCGTACCCCTCCGGCAAAGCGTACCGCAACACTTTCGCCAGCCGTCCGCCCAAGACCTTGTACGCGCTTTCCGCTTCCCGAATTTCCGTTTCGTCGCCGCTCTTGTACGCCACAAAGCTGCCGCCGACGCGCACAAACGGCAAACAATACTCCGTCAACGTATTCATCCGCGCGACCGCGCGAGCCGTCGCATGATCGTACTTTTCCCGAAAGTTATCCGCACGCGCCGCCTCTTCCGCCCGTAAGTTATAAATATGCACGTTTTTGAAGCCAAACCTATCCACAACCGCCTGCAAAAACTCGCATTTTTTCCCAACGCTCTCAAATAAATCGATTTTCAAATCCTCGCGAAGCAGCTTCAACACGACGGACGGAAAACCTGCCCCCGAACCGATTTCCGCCACGCGCGCGTTTTTTCCGAACAGCTCCGCCCCTGCCGCGCTATCCAAAAAATGCTTATAGTACATATCCTTTTCTTCCAATATAGTAGTAAGGTTATACCGCTGATTATACTCCAAAAGCAACGCGCGAAACGCCTCGAATTTTTCCTTTTTTTCGCCCCGTATCACCGATTCGTATATCTCGTTCAGTTCCATAATTTTCTCCTGCTTTTTCGGTTGTCCACCGTTCTGTTTATAAAGTTATCCACATTTCCACACTTCAATTGTGCACAACTCACTTTTCTTGCATATTATTCAAAATTTTGTATAATTATTCGTTTTTATCCATCCCCGTTCCTTTTCCTCGTTCCACAATTCAACATTTGTTCCACAAAGCTATCCACAATCAGACACACACTTGTCCACAGCGTTCCAAGCACCCGTTTTGTCTGATTTTTCAAGGTTTTTTTTCGCCTGAAATCCGCTTTTCCACAATTCCACAAGACACTACTACTAATACTACGAATACTATTTATATATAATATAATAGGAGGAAAAGCGCAGTGGCGGCATTTTACAGGAAAACGATTTCTTTTTCGGGGTATTTCTTCTGAAAATAGCGTACGGTATATGCCGTACCGCCGCTGTCCTTTTTGCAATACGCCACGAGGACGTCGGCTCGATCCGCCATATAGCGATTGCGCAGAAGCATACAGCCGTTGAAGTAATGGTCGGAAAGGTAGATTTGTTCGTCCGTTTGTTTCATGATATTTTCATAATCGCGTTTTTCGGCTGTGGAGTAGTAGTTATCCTGCCCGACGCAGGGAATACAGGCAATTAAGCGGAAATTATAGTGTTTCCGCAAAGAAAGCAATATTTTCGCGGCGGCAATATCCAAGCCGATTGCCATACCGTTATAAAAGGTATCGACGCCCTGTTGCAGGAGGGATTGAAGAATTTTCCGCAGTTTTTTCGGAGAAAAGTCCTTATCCAAGACGCGATGTCCCGTGAAAGCGCAAGATTTCGGCGGCTCTGTATTTAATTTTATAGAAAGTTGTTTTTCCATAAATCCCCTTTTACGCCGAGCGGCGTTCTCCGCGACGATAGTCGCGCCCATGTCCCCGATAAAAGCAAGCTGTGCTTGTTTTTTCAACGCTGAGCGGCGTTTCACACGGCAAAGCCGCACTACGCTCTTCCGTCTGTCATTAGAGTTGTCACGAAAAGCTTTTCGTCCGTCATTACGAGGAGCGAAACGACGTGGTAATCTCATGGCAAGCCTATGGTTTGCCGCGGAAACACTCCCCGACAAACCTCACGGCAAGCACCGCTCGCGTAATCTGAGGTCAAGGAGCATTGCTCCTTGTGGGGGTAGTAGGGGGCAACGCCCCGCTACGAACTTCTAACGCCGCAAGGCGTTTAAGCGACGAAGTCGCGCTTTATATTTACGAAAGCAAGCGAAGCTTGCACTTTCAACGCCGCAGGCGTTTAACGCGGCAACCGCCGCGCCCTACTCCGTCTGTCATTGCAAGGCGCGGAACGCGCCGTGGCAATTCATAGGATTTCCGCGGAAGATACGTTCGGTATAGCTGCTCCCGTTTTCGCCTAACGGCGGAGATTGCCGCAGTCGCGCGCGCCGCGAAAACACTCCCCGACAAGCCTCACGGCAAGCTCGGCTTGCGTTCTCAACGACGCTCCGCGGCGTTTTCTTCTCATTGATTACAGTATAGCATACTCCCCGTAAAAAGTAAAGCCGCAAACGGGCGCAAGGAAACAAAAAAAATTGACAAAGCCGATTTCTTGTGCTATAATACAAAGTAGGAAGCGCGCGCAACGGTCGCAGCGCCGCCGCATAGCATAAGGAGAAAGCGATATGCCCTATACCATATATCTGAAAAAGAACGAAGAAAAACGCTTGCTCGCAGGGCACAGCTGGGTATACGCCAACGAAGTCGCGAAAATAGACGGCAAGGATAAAAACGGCGCGCTCGTTACCGTATGCGCCGCCGACGGCAGATTTATCGGCAAGGGCTATATCAACCACGCTTCGAAAATTCTCGTGCGGATATTTCTCCGCAACGACCGAACGGACGAAGGGGATTTCTACCGCGAGCGTATCGCAAGCGCGTGGGAGCAGCGAAAAAAGCTCGGCTATGAAAACTGTTGCCGCGTCGTATTCGGCGAAGCGGACGAGTTGCCGGCTCTGATTGTGGATAAATACGCCGACGTACTCGTGGTACAGTGCCTTTCGCTCGGCATTTATCAACGAAAAAAGCAAATCGTGGACGCGCTTGTTTCGATTTTTCAGCCGCGCGGCATTTACGAACGCAGCGACGTAGCGGTGCGAACGAAAGAGGGACTTCCCCTCGAAAAGGGCGTGCTTTACGGCGAAGTACCCGACGAAGTCATCGTCGAAGAGAATGGCTTGAAAATGTCCGTAGACGTCAAAAACGGGCAAAAAACGGGCTATTTTCTCGACCAAAAGGAAAACCGTCGCGCCCTGCGCCGATACGCGAAAAACGGGCGTGTTTTGGACTGTTTTTGCAACAGCGGCGGCTTCGCGTTGAACGCCGCTTTGACGGCGCGCGAAGTCATCGCCGCGGACGTATCTCGTTTCGCGCTCGACAACGTGGAACGCAACGCCGCCCTCAACGGCTTGACGAATATAAAAACGGAATGCGCGGACGTGTTCGACTTGTTGCGGCAAAAACGCGCCGACGGGGAACGTTTCGATTTGGTGGTGCTCGATCCGCCTGCTTTTTGCAAGAGCGCGAGCGAGGTGAAAGACGCCTGCCGCGGCTATAAAGATATCAACGTGCAGGGCATGAAGCTCGTCGAACGCGGCGGTTATTTGGCGACGTGCTCCTGTTCCCATTATATGACGTTGCCGCTTTTTGAAAAGATGCTGTCGGACGCCGCGCGCGAGAGCGGCAGACGGGTACGCGTAGCGGAGATGCGCACGCAAGCCCCCGATCACCCTTCCGTTTTGAACGAAGAAGAAACGCAATACTTGAAATTTTTCATTTTGCAAGTATTCTAAAAAAAACAAAGTGGGCAGGTATGCGTTGAAAAAAACAAACAAGCATACCATGTACGCGTTGAAAAATCGCGCGACGCCGCTTGTGTATTTTGCCGATATGTGGTATACTAATAGTGATATTCTACGCGGCAATAGCCGCAAATATTTCTTTTTGTCATTGCGAGGCACGGCTGTGCCGTGGCAATCTCTGACGTTAGGCGGAAACGAAAGTATGTATTCTGAGCATATGTTCCGCGCCAAGCCTACGGCTTGCCACGAGATTGCTTCGTCGCTCCGCTCCTCGCAATGACAAGGTTGAGCGAAAACACCCCCCCCGTCATTGCGAGGCACGGCTGTGCCGTGGCAATCTCCGCCGATAGGCGGAAACGGAAGTCGGTGTTCCAAGTATACGTTCCGCGCTTGTCTTTCATTGAACTCCGCCGTAGGCGAAAAACAAAAAAAATAGAAAATTCTATAAAACAGCGATAAACGGAGGCTTTATCATGAAAAAAATCAATTTTCTCGGTGACAGCATAACGCATGGCGCGAGAGCGGAGCGCGGCGATTTACAATATACCGCGCTCGTGGCGGCGCACTTCGGCGCAGAAGAATGCAATTTCGGCGCAGGCGGCACGCGTATTGCGAAACAGCGCAAAAAAGTGTATGAATACGACGACAACGAGTTTATGCGCCGCGCCGTTTTGTTGCCGAAAGACGCCGATTTCACTTTCGTATTCGGCGGAACGAACGATTACGGACACGGCGACGCGCCGTTGGGCAAGTTCGGCGACCACGGCGAGGACACCTTCTACGGGGCGTTTTCGTCGCTTGCGGAATATATGCAAAAGAACTTCGGCGAAAAGCTTTGCTTTATTTTGCCTTTATATCGCTACGCGCAGGACGATATGCGCGGCGAAGACGGACAAAAGCTTTTCCCTGTCGGCACGTTGAAAGACTATATCGAAGCAGAACGCAAAGTTTTGGAAGCGTACAAAATCGAGTATCTGGATTTGTCCGATACGTTTTACGAGCCGAAAACCAAGGAGAATGCCGACATTTACGCAGACGGCTTGCATCCGAACACGAAAGGGCATAGAGTACTTGCGGATAAGCTTATCGAATATTTGGAAAAACGATTTGCCGCAGTCGGCGCAAGGTAAAACAGTAAGACGATAAAAACGTTAAACGCATACATGGTATGCTCGTTTTTGTGTATTTGTTGCATTCTTGTCAAGATAAAAAATGCGTTAAATGCATACATGGTATGCTTGTTTTATGTATTCGTCACATTCCCGTCGTTACGAGGCGCAAAGCCGCGTGCTATCCACATAAAAGCAAGCTCTGCTTGCGTTCCCAACGCCGTAAGGCGTTCCATGCGGCGGCAGCCGCGCCCTATACTCCAAAAAAAACAAACACCGCCCTACGCAAGGCGCGGTTCGGAGAACACTATGGAAACGTTGTTGAAAAAAACACAGGCATACGAATTGTTGCGCGCGGAGGGCAGGGAAAACCGCTTCGGGCACGCCTACTTGTTGCATTTCGACGACGGCAAAAATCTAACGACCGCCTTAAAAACCTTTGCGAAACTCTTTTTCGCCGATCGGGCGGACGCGGCGCGCGTAGAACGCCTCATCGACGAGGATTCGTTCGCCGATTGCTTGCGATATCCCGAAGCCGATAAAAAATTGACGGTGGAGGACGCGGAGAATATTCGCGAAGAAAGCCTGCTCAGCCCCGTCGAGGGGGAGCGCAAAATCTTCTTGTTGGGCGATTTCGCCGAGGCGAACGCGCAAACGCAAAACAAGCTGTTGAAGCTGTTGGAAGAATCGCCGCAAGGCGTTATATTCCTCTTGGGCACGACGTCGATTTTCCCCGTATTGCCCACGGTGCTTTCGCGGACGGAGCGTTTGGAAATACTTCCGTTTACGCCGCAAGAAGTGTCGGCTTGCCTTACCCGTACGTACGGGGAGCGTTACGAAAAGGAAGCCTATTCGCTTTGCGCGGCGGCAACGGGCGGCAACGTCGGCGAAGCGCAAAACGTTTTGGAAGGCGGCTATTATCGGACGCTACTTAACGAAGCTTTTTCGCTTGCCTTGTGCGAAGACGGCGCGTTGCCGTCGGTCGTGAAAAATATAGGCGAAACGAAATACAAAAAACAGTTGTTGGCTTTTTTGCGATTGATTTTCCGCGACGGCTTGCTTTGGAAGATCGGAGGCGAAAAATTAAGCGCGTTTTCCTTGCCGTCGGAAACGAAGAAAACGAGAAACGTGGCAGGCAGGTATGCGACGAACACGCTTTTGTTCGCACAGGAAGCCTTGACGGAGGCAGAAAAACAAGTACAATTCAACGCGGTGTTTTCGCAGTGTATCGAGCTTTGCATGGCGGATATCCGCACACGCGACAAACGCGTAAAAGAGAAAAAATTATAAGGAAGCATTATGGTTAAAGTAGTTGTAATAAAATTCAAAAACGGCGGAAAATTATACTATTTCGCGCCGAAAAAAGGCGAGGTATACGCGCGGAACACGGCAGTGATCGTGGAAACGGCGCGCGGCTTGGAATACGCGTGGGTGGTGTATCCCGAAAAAGAAGTGTCGGACGACGAAATCGTGCCGCCTTTGAAAGCAGTCGTGCGGATTGCGACGGAAAAGGACAAAGCCTTTTACGAAGCTTGCGAAGCGAAAAAGCCGCAAGCCATGCAGATTTGTCGCGAAAAAATCATCAAACACGGCTTGGAAATGAAGCTCGTCGATTGCGAGTACGCTTTCGACGGCAACAAGATTTCCTTCTATTTCACTTCGTCGAATCGCGTAGACTTCCGCGAGCTTGTCAAAGACTTGGCAACGACCTTTCATACGCGGATCGAATTGCGGCAAGTCGGCACGCGCGACGAAACGAAGTACCTCGGCGGTATCGCGCCGTGCGGCAGGATTTGTTGTTGCGCAGGCAATATGCCGGAGTTTAAGAAAGTGAGCGTTAAAATGGCGAAAACGCAGGGCTTGTCGTTAAATCCGGGAAAGATAAGCGGACTCTGCGGACGGCTGATGTGCTGTTTGAGCTATGAAAACGACTATTACGCCGAGGCGAGCAAAAAAATGCCGAAGGTTGGCGCGGAAGTCGGCACGCCCGAAGGAAAAGCGATCGTCGCTTCGGTGAATATGTTGAAAATGCAGGCGAAAGTGAAGATAGACGACCGCAACGGCGGTTGGATCTGGAAAGATTTCCCCGTTTCCGATTTGCGTTTTAAGCGTTGCAATCAAGCGGAAAAACAAAGCGAAACAGAGGAAGACGAGGACGAAGAAATATAAAAAAAGAACGACTGTTGCCGAGCAAACCGCATGGCAACAGCCGATTTTTTTTTGTCGAAATATATCTATTGTTTACGCTTCCGTCCTTTCTTCCGCCGCTTGCGCCGAAACGCCGTTCTCCGCTTCCTTGGCAGCCGCTATTTCCGCTTGCTTATCCAAATGGCGGTTTCTGAAATAAACAGCCAAGTTCAGCATAACGATGACGAGGTTGAGTATGTACACATAGAACACGTAGTTTTTCCAGCAACCGCCGTTGATGATTTTCGCCGACGTACCCGCTACGTAGCCCGTAATAATCAAAAGAATGAAAGGCAAACTCGTGCTTTTTGCCGTTCTTGCTTTATACGCCTTTACCATGTTGATCGGCCAAGACAAGCCGAAGCACACCAACATAATCGTTTCCAATATTTTTGCCATGTTTTATTTATCTCCTATCTGTTTTCTCCCGTGAGTATAGCAAATTTTCACGGCAATGTCAAGCGAAAACGGCGTATACGCTCGTTTTACGTATTTTTTATTTTTTTTCGGCAAAGCAGTCCGCTTTTTTACCGACGAAAATTACAGCAAAGTTGCCAAAATTTCCTCGCGCGTTTTGGGCGAAAGATAGACGGGCGGAATATCGAAAAGCGTCTTGCAGCCATACATGCCCCCCTCGTTCATGCGGAACGCCGCGCGCGCACACGCCACGAGAACGGAAGCCGTAAATTCGGGATTGCTGTCTAATTGTAACGAATATTCCACCACGTGCTTATGCTCGCCGTCGAGCCCCGTCGCACCGCTGCAAATAACGACGCCGCCGTGCGGCAGTCCGCCGTGCTCCTTTTGCAGTTCTTCCTCGGAAACGAAATGCACCGTCGTTTTATAGTCGGCAAAATAATTCGGCATCGTTTTGATTTCCCGTTCGATACGCGCTTTATCCGCGCCCTCCGCCGCCACGACGAAGCATTCGCGTTCGTGCTTTTCGCCCGTCGCCAAGTCGGGATTTTTCCCTGCGCGCACCGCTTGCAAAGCCGCCTCTACGGGAATGGTATATTGTCGCGCGTCCAAAACGCCCTCTATGCGGCGAATCGCGTCGGAGTGCCCTTGACTGACGCCCTTGCCCCAGAAGGTATAATCCTTGCCGTTTGGCAAGATCGATCGCGAATAGAGCCGCGCCAGCGAGAACATACCCGGATCCCACCCTGCGGAAATGACCGCCGTGGTTTTCGCCGCCTGCGCCGCTTCGTCTACGCGCGCCGCGTGTTGCAGTATTTTCGCATGCGTATCGAAGCTGTCCACCACGTTAAAATATTGCGCCAACTCGGGCGTTTGGCAAGGCAGATCCGTCGCACTGCCGCCGCAGAGGATCATCACGTCGATTTTTTCGCGCATGGCGATTGCCTCGTTCGCGGCGTACACGGGCAAGCCCGTCAAAGTTTTCACCGCGCTCGGATTTCTTCGCGTGAACACGCCCACCGCCGTCATATCGGGATTTTGCCGAATTGCAAGCTCTACGCCTCGTCCTAAATTTCCGTAACCGTAAATACCTATTCTAATTTGCGCCATAGCACACCTCTTTTTTAAGTGCAGCCGCTTTTTCGCCGCTTGCGTTCTTATTATAGCACAAGGCGATAGCTTTTTACAAGCAACCGCGCGCCAAAAACGCCAAAACAATTTTTTGAATTTTTTATGCGGAATATCGCAAACGCTTATGTTTTTCCTTTCGCCTTGCTTGTTATTGCGATGACGAGCGGGGGATGATAAAAGCCAAGGCGTTATTTGCCTTGGCTTTTTGCGCGTTGGTAGATAAAACGGGGTTATAGACTGTTCAAAAATGCATTCAAAAGCTGTTTTTGATTGTCGCTGAGCGAAGATACTTTGTCCGTCAACGTATCTTCTTTTTTTTGCGCGAAAAAATCGGCGAGCGTGATACCGAAAGCAAAACAAATGTTGTCGAGCGTTTCCACCGTCGGGCATTTAACGCCGTTTTCCAATGTCGGAATATAACTCGGCGCAATTCCTGCCCGTGTCGCCAATGTTCCTTTCGTCCAACCGCGCTCTTCGCGCAATGTTTTTATGCGTTTCCCTACCTCTTTTCTATCCATAAAGCCACCGCCTAAATTCACTATAGTTATAGTTTACTATTTTTTTTGCCCTTAAACATTCACTATAGGTTGACTTTATTTCACTATAGTGTTATAATATTTGAACTATAGTGAAAAACGGGTGGCAATATGAACAATGGCGAAATGCCGAAAAGGCAAACGAAGTCAAAACAGCGCGTGCGCGATTACGGCGAGGTGTTCACCGCAGAACGCGAAGTGAAAGCCATGTGCGATTTGGTGAAAGAAGAAACGGAGCGTATCGACAGCCGATTTTTAGAGCCTGCCTGCGGCGACGGAAATTTCCTTGCCGAAATTCTTATGCGGAAGCTCGAAGCGGTAAAACGGAAATACAGAAAATCGGCAATCGACTATGAAAAAAACGCCGTGCTTGCGATTTCCAGTATTTACGGCGTGGATATCATGCAGGATAACGCGGCGGCATGTCGAAACAGGCTTTTTGAGATTTGGGACAAGGCGTATAAAGCCGTTTGCAAAAAAGACGCAAACGACCAGACGCGCGAAGCCGTCCGCTTTATCTTAAAGCGCAATATCGTTTGCGGAAACGCCTTAACGTTGCAATGCGTGGACGAAAACGGCAAGGACACGGACGAGCCGATTGTTTTTTCCGAATGGGCGTTTATTACAGGCTGTCAAATGCAACGGCAGGATTATACTTTTGCCGATTTGCTTGCCCGAGGTGACGACGAGAAAAACGAAAAGCAACTTTCTCTTTTGAACGCACAGCCGAGCGATGAGGGAAAGTTTTTGAAAAGATACGTAACGCATTATAGGAAGGTGCAAGAAAATGCGTGACGATTTATTTAGCAAAGTTTACAACCCCGACGTTTTGTCTTGCCTTGCCAATCTTTCCAACGACGAAGTGTTTACGCCGCCCGAAATCGTAAATCGAATGCTGGATATGTTGCCGCAGGAGTTATTCCGAAATCCCGATACGACGTTTTTAGATCCTGCCTGCAAAACGGGCGTATTTTTGCGAGAAATCGCCAAACGCCTGATTAAAGGATTAGAACCGCAGTTTCCCGATTTGCAAGAACGCATCGACCATATTTTTCATAAACAGCTTTTCGGAATTTCCGTCACCGAATTGACAAGTTTGCTTTCTCGAAGAAGCGTATATTGTAGCAAATATCCGAACAGCGAGTTTTCCGTCAGCAGGTTTCTAAATGCCGAGGGGAATATCCGTTTTAAGCGTTCGTCGCATACATGGGTGGGCGGAAAATGCAAATATTGCGGCGCAAGCCAAGGGCAATACGACCGCGGCGACGCATTGGAAACGCACGCCTACGAATTTATCCACACCGACGATTTGGAGAAAATATTCAATATGAAATTCGATGTAATTATAAGCAATCCGCCGTATCATCTTACCGACGGCGGTGCGCAAGCCAGCGCAAAGCCTATTTATCAAAAATTCGTTGAAGCCGCCAAAAAATTAAAGCCGAGTTATTTAACTATGATTATTCCTGCAAGATGGATGACAGGCGGAAAAGGGTTGGATGATTTTCGAGAAAAAACCATACACGATAAACATTTTACTGTATTGCATGATTTCGCGAATTCGGAAGACTGTTTTTCAGGCGTTGATATTAAAGGTGGTATTTGCTATTTTTTGTGGGAACGCGATAAAGAAAAAAAGTGCGATATTTATAGATACGACAGCAACGGAATATCATTTTCCAAACGATATTTAGTGGAAGAGGATGACGATATTTTTATTCGATATCCAGAACTTGTATCGATAAAAAATAAAGTTTGGAAATATAAAGCAGATTCTTTTGAAAATATCGTATCATCAAGAAAACCATACGGATTGGCAAGCGATTTCTTTGTAAATCCTGCAAAATTCGGTTTGCCGCCAATATGCGATGTTCCCATACAAGACGGCTATAGAATTTTGGGGTTAGCGGCATTAAAAAGAGTTGTAAGGTATATTCCGAAAAATTATCCTTTGCCTAAAAAGGACGGTATTGATAAATACAAATTGTTTATAACAAATAGTTATGGGTGTGGCGAAATAGGCGAAGGACCGGCTACGCCAGTCCTGGCTACGCCAGGAGAGTTATG
>CAYWML010000049.1:0-10885 GCA_964459515.1 uncultured Clostridia bacterium
AGCGATCGGCGTGTTCCCGAACCAGCCCGACCGTTTCCAAAATCGAATACACCTTTTCGTCGATAACCGCCTTATCGCGAATACCGTTGATTGTCAAGCCCTCCGCGATGATCTCCCGTACCGTCATGCGCGGATCTAACGAAGCAATCGGATCTTGAAAAATCATCTGAATTTGCGTAATCAACTTGCTGCGTTTTGCCACGCGGCGTTTGGCGGAGAACTCTTTTTCCAAAGCTTTTTTCGCGTGCTCGTCCTCCGCCTCCGCGATTTTTTCCGCGTACTCCCGTTCCAAAGCCTTAACTTGCGCCTGCGCATAGCGTTTATCGGCGGCTTTGTCGTCCGCTTTCGCGCCGCGAATTGCCGCCCGATTTTCTTCGAGAATTGTAAAAAAACGTTCGTTCTCCTCTTCGATCCGCGCTCGAAGTTCTTCCTTTTCCGTCTCCGTCGCGTTCTTCATTTTTGCACGAAGCGACTGCGTTTTTTCGGCGTTTTCCTTGCGCGCTTTTCGTATGTTTTCTTGGTATGAACGCGTACCTACCCCCACTCTTTCGCCCTTAAAGTAGATATTTCCGGAAGTGATGTCGTAGAGTTTTATAATCGAACGCCCCGTCGTCGTTTTGCCGCAACCGGACTCGCCGACCAGACCGAACACCTCGCCTTTTTTTATTTCAAAGCTGACGTCGTCCACGGCTTTCAGTTCCTTGCGCCCCATTTTGAAATATTGGCACAAGTGTTCCACTTTCAATAAAACTTCGTTATTTTTCTCCATTCTCGTTTCTCTCCTTCATACGACGAATACGGTCGGTGATCGTCTGCGGTATTTCCACTTTCGGCGCGTTCGGATGCAAAAGCCACGTTGCCGCATAATGCGTCGGAGAAATCTCGAACAACGGCGGTTGCATTTCATAATCGATCTCCATCGCGTATTTGTTTCGCTCCGCAAACGCGTCGCCTACGGGCGGATAGATCATATTCGGCGGCGTACCGGGGATCGCGTCCAATTTCTCGTTCGTATCCAAATCGGGCATAGACGAAAGCAACGCCCACGTATACGGGTGGCGCGGTTCGTAAAAAATCTCGTTTGCCGTGCCGTATTCCACGATTTTCCCCGCGTACATGACGGCGATCCTGTCCGCCATATTCGCCACCACGCCCAAGTCGTGCGTGATAAAAATAACGGAAAGATGTCGCTCGGCTTTCAGACGATTGATAAGCTCCAAAATCTGCGCTTGGATCGTCACGTCCAAAGCCGTTGTCGGCTCGTCGCAAATGAGAATATCGGGATTTGCCGACAGCGCAATCGCAATGACGATACGCTGACGCATACCGCCCGAAAATTCAAAGGGGTACTGCTTGTAGCGAATTCTCGGTTCGGGAATGCCGACTTCTTCCATTAGTTTAATCGCTTTTTCTTTTGCCAATCGCTTCGTAAGCTTATACACGACCTGCGCCGCTTTTTCTTTGAGATAATCCACAAGCTCTACGCTGCGTTTTTCCAAATCGATCTCCGCGGCGGCTACGTCGTTGCGGAATTTCGCGCCGACGCGCTCTATCGTCGCGACGATAGTCTGCAACTGCTCTTCGGGGGCGACGACGGACTTCGGCACGACTTTCCAATCCGCCTTTTTCCCTTTTGCGAGCAAAGCTTCCCGTTTTGCCGTTTGCTTGGCAAAGCGCGCCTCCTCCTTCCGATTGTTCGTAAGGCAGAAGAAATATTTGCGCACTTCGCGCTCCAACGCGCCGCGGAAGGTATACGCCACGCTGTCTTTCACGATCTGCAACGGATCGATGGCTTCTTCCACGCACTTGCAAATACGCTTGCACACGGCGAATGCTTCTTTTTTCACGACGTCGCCTTTACGGAAGTACTCCGCCGCCGCGTCCAACGCCGCAATTGCTTCTTGCTTGTTTTCGAGCGTTTTTTCATAAGAATACGCGAGCGCGCGTTTTTCTAGCTCCAAAAAGGAAAGCATGAAATCTTTCTGCAAGAAATCCAGTGCCGTTTCGTTGGCTTCTTCCACGGGCATTTTCGTCAAATCCGCATCGGGATTTTTGTATACGTAATAGCCGATACGGAAGAAATTGTACGGCGTACGGGAAAGCATTTCCGAAAGCGTTGCTTGCATTTGCCGCAAAAGCGTTACGACGTTTTCGGGCACTTCCGCCTGCCGCGTGTTTCTCCCCAAAAGGTTCTTTACGACGTCCGCAAGCGAAGCCTTGGTGCGCTCTTCGCCCTTCGTTTCGACGAGCCGCGCCTTGTACGCACGCAATTTTTCCGCATGAACGGACGAAAAATACGGATCTGCCAAAACGATTTTCAACTTATGCGCCGCCGTAGACAATGTGCCCAAAACGTCCGTCTTTTGCTTCTTTTCGACGAGAAAAAGGAACTCGTCCACGACGGCAATCAGCTCTTCCGCGGCGTTGCGCGCGGCGTTGTAGCGATTGGCGAGCTTATTCGCCTGAATGTTAAAATTATCGAACGTGCGGATATACGAAGCGATTGTTTCGGCGGAAACGTCCGATTTTTCGTCCTGCGCGGTCGCTTTTATCATCGTTTCCGACAAAATCGCCAACTCCTTATTGAATGTCGCGCGCCCCTCTTTTCGGTTGGCTTTGTTTTTCAGCAACATCGCTTCCGTAATCTGCTTGCCCGTGCGCATGATCGGATCGAGCGCGGAAAGCGGATCTTGAAAGACCATGGCTATCTTATCGCCGCGAAGCTTGTGCATTTCCTCTTCAGGGATACGCACCAAATCCATTCCGTCGTACAAGATCTCGCCTTTTTCCACGACGGCGTTCGCCGCGGAAATGCCCATGATCGCTTTTGAAGTGACGGACTTGCCCGAGCCGGACTCCCCGACGATGGCGAGCGTTTCGCCCTTGTACAAATCGAAGGAAATATCGCGCACCGCCTGCACCTTTCCTGCCTGCGTGCGGAAGGAGACGGTCAAATTTTTTACTTCTAAACTCTTTTCCATTGCTTAATCCTCCGCTCCGCGAAGCGACGGGTTGAACGCGTCGCGCAGACCGTTGCCGAACAAATTAAACGACAACAACAAAAGTGCCAAATACACCGCAGGAAACATTGCGATATGCGGAATACCTTTCGTGAGCGAATCTTGACCGCTGGCAAGCAACGTACCGACGCTCGTCAAATTGCCGCTCGTCAAACTGATAATCCCCAAATAGCTTAAATTGATCTCCGAATAGATCATGGAAGGAATAATCAGCGCGCACCCCGTGATCAGCGTGCCCAACGCGTTCGGGAAAATGTGCTTCCAAATAATCCGTCTGTCTTTCGCGCCGAGCGTTCTCGCCGCCAAAACGTACTCCTGATTTTTATAGCGGTAGAACTGCATACGCGTCCGCGAAGCCGTACCGATCCACCCCGTTGCGAAAAAGGTGATAAACAACACCAGCATATTTTGCAACGCTTCTCCGCTGCCTTTCGGCAGAAACGCTCTCAAAAGCGCGATGACGACCATCGTGGGCACTGCCGACAAAATATCCGAAAACCGCTCCATGGTAAGGTCTATCTTGCCGCCGTAATACCCCTCGATCGCACCGTAGACAGCCCCGACGATTAAATTCGCCGCCGCCACCGTAATCGCGAACGCGTACGAGAACAACGCGCCGAAACAAAGGCAGGTGAAAACGTCCTGTCCGTCTGCCGTCGTGCCGAACAAAAACGACGGTTTTTCGATTCCGTCCTGCAAAAGGGTTGTGTGACGGAAGATGAAATACTCGTAATAATTTACGCGGACTTCGTAATATTTTTCGCCGCCCTCTGCCGCGCTGTCACGCCAAATCGCATATTCGTATTCCACGCCGTTTTCGCCGTCGCCGTCGATACGAAGGGAATGATAATCGTCCTGTCCCGTTTCCCCGACGGCATGGCTTAAATAAACGGGAATAATATCGCCGTTGGCGTCTTTCAAAATCTTCCCCGTTTTCGGATCGGTCTTATAATAATAGTGCGCGAGATTTTCCTGCCCTACGAACGTCGAATTCGGGCGTTCGTTTTCTCCGTATACCGTGCCGTCGTCTACCGTGGGATAAAGCACCTGTATCTTCGTGTGATTTTGATAATCCTGCAACAAAAGATATTCCGTTTCGGAAATCGTTACGTAGCGGCAACCGTGCATTTGATAGGAATCCAAGCGCACTTTATACATCGCGCCTACCTTTTTATACGCTTTGTTTTTGATGGCGTAATGCCCCGTTTCCTCGCCTGCGTAATAGTAGCGATCGTAATCGGCGCGGCTGAGCGTTGTCGCTTTACAGCCGTCCCAAAAGTTCGTATTCGCAAACCATTCGCATTTCGGCAACGTTTCTTTGAAATACCAATAGTTAGTGTCCGATACTTCTACGGAATAGGGCGTGAAAATCGAGCCTATAATTACGAATACCAACAAACAAGCGATGATGATCGCCCCGACAATCGCGCCCTTGTTTTTGGCAAACCGCGACAAAGCGTCCTGCATATACGTGCGCGATTTCGTCGCCAGTTTTTTATCGTGCGATAAATCGCGCGAGGAAACGAATTGAAATTTTTCTTCGGGTATATTTTTCATATCCATATTACTTCGCCCCCATTCGTATTCTCGGATCGATAAAGCCGTAGCTTATATCTACGATGATCCCCGCGAGCAAACCGATAAAGGTATAAAACGCCGACAGCAACATGAAAAAGTTGTAATCGAGGTCCCTTATCGATTGCAAATACAGCGCGCCCACGCCGTTGATCGAAAACATGCTTTCTATAATCAACGAACCGCTGAGCACCGATATAAACTCGCTTAAAATCATCGGAAAAATCGGCACCATGGCGTTCCGCAAGGCGTGCCGCACGGTGGCTTGTCCTCTCGTCAAACCCTTGGTACGCGCCAACAGCATATATTCGCCCGTCAGCACTTCCGTCAATTCGGCGCGCGTATAACGCGCGTAGCCGGCGATCGAACCCAGACAAAGCGAAAATACCGCAGGCAACATACTGTAAAACATATGCGGCGAAAAATAGTCCGTGCCTTTATCCATGACAATCGGAAACCAGCCCAGTTTGAAACAAAAAATATATTGTATCAAAAAAGCGTAGATTATCCCCGGAAGCGCGATCAAGATGATAACGCCCGTAGAGATAACTTGGTCTTGCCATTTGTTTTTCTTCAACGCGGCAAGGATACCCAGCCCGATGCCGACGGGAACGCCGATCAAAGAAGAATACACGTTGATGAGAATTGTCGGAGGAAGTTTTTCCACGAAAATTTCCCACACGGACAAGTTTTCGTACATACGAATGCCCGTGCCGAAATCCCACTTGGTGAAAATCTTTTTGAGATAATGCCAAAGCTGTACGGGAATCGGATCGTAATAGCCCTGTTTCTGCCGCCATTTTTCAAGGAGTTGCGGATCGTCCCCCAAGCCTTTCTGCACGGGAAGCGGAAGCAATTTGATCAAAACGAAACACATGATCATGATGATGAAAAAAGTCATCAACATCAAGCCTATACGTTTCATTACATACTTAAACATATACATTCGGTCTTTCTCCATATAATTCAAACAGCGGAGGTGCAGCTTGTCATCTCCGCCGATTGAATTTGTCTTTTTTTATAAATTCGTCTTATTCGTCGAGACTAAACTTATAGTTCAACGTGCCCTTTTCCTTTACGAATGCATCCCATTCCGTATCGTCGAAGTGATAGGTCATATAACGAATGCCGCCGTATCTCATAAAGGTGTTATAATCGTAAGAGGTATAATCGCACTTATAGGACATCAGGCTTGCGCTGTAACGACTGTATACGGGAATCGTATAATACGCCTGCAATACCGCCGCTTCGATTTTGCCGAGTACCGTCAACTGGTCTTCTACCGTGTACGGTTCCTTAGTAAGATCCAGCTTTGCGTCGCTCTTGCCCTGCATGTTGCTGTTCCATTGCGTCAAGTTAAACGTGTGCTCTTCTCCGTCGCTTAATTTAATCGTCAAATCGATTGTATCGGGATCCCAATTCTTTGCATAACGATAGTCATCGGAAAGTTGCGTTTCGCCGAGCAGGTAACACGGGTTGAACGGCGCGTTGCCCCATGCGCCGAAGCAAAGGTCGTATTCGCCGTCTTCAAACTGTTCCGACCAAGTTGCCGTATTATATTCGAAATATTTGATTTCGACCATGCCCGCAAACGGCGTTCCTTCCGTTGCCGCGTTCAGCGCGCTTTGGAACCAATTTTTTATGCGTTCGGTAGTTGCGTTCTGTTCTGCAATACCGTACGTCAAAATTATTTTTTCGCCGTCTTTGTAATCGCCTGCCGCTTTGGCTTTTTCGTACGCCGCTTTCATCTTCTCTCTTGCGAAAGCTACGTCGTAGCCCGTCACCGCTTTGACTGCCGTATCGATACTCGTATAGGTCTTCGAACCGATCTTCCAGTTGCCGTCTTCGGTTTTTGTCGCGCCGTACGCCTCCAAAATTGCCGTTTTTGCCTGCTCCGTATCGCGATATCTGCCCTTATTGGCAACATCGTAATAGTACATATCGTTCAACAAACCGAGCGCGGCTTGCGAAGAAGGCGAATTCACTGCACAATAGTCGTCGCGGTTAAACGCCAAAGACATTGCCTGACGGAATTCGGTGTAGTTCAAAAGAAGATTGTTTCTTTCTGCGGTGCGCGCGTCCGCTTTCGACTGAATATTCAGATCGAAGGTGTAGGTGTCGGGCGTGAAATACGCCTGCATGGAAGAACGATATTCGTTGGCGATGGTGGCGTCCATGCTGATCATATCGATTTCGCCCTTTTGGAAAAGTTGCCAAGCGGTAGCCCATTCCGAAACTTTTTCGACCTCTATTTTATCCGTTTGATACTGCCCTTTATATTGGTCCATGCCGTAGCCGTACCACTTATCGTTGCGGACAATCGTATACGCTTTATCGCGTTGATAGCTTTCCAGTTTATAAGGTCCCCAGCTCGCACTGCTTGCGACGTCGGTGCAATAGGAGTTTGTCCAACTCGTACCGTCCGTCGTTTTATTGGCGGATTTTTCCCAAAGATCCTTTTTGACGAGCGGGAAAGATTCCAAGAAGTACGCCGCTTCGTAGGTAAGCGCGCCGTCGTCGGTCAACGGGCTTAACGTGTTGTCGATGACGATTACGAGTTCGTATTCGTTCTCACCGACGAAATAGCCGACTTCGGAGAAATCCATTTCGGGATATGTGTACTTTGCGACGAAGAAATGCAATTCCTCATTCGGCTCGGTTTGCCACCAACCGATAATCGCATCCCAAGTCGCTTTCATCTTCGCGTCCGCTTTAATTTCGGCAAACGTTTTTCCTTGCAAGGCAAGTATAGCTTCTTTTTCCACAGAGGTCTTAGACGCTATATATGCTGCCAAATCTGCCGCGGTCATGCTGCTCGGTGCGCCCAAATACTCACGGACGGGAGCCATTGCGCCGTCCCAAGTTTTATTTTCCGTAGCATTGCCTAAGGTGAATACAAGCGCGCTGTCGTTCTCCGTCTTATATTCTTTATAGGCGAGGTCGCTTGCAAACCAACCGTCCTGCCCTTGATAAAGGTATTCTTGCGCGTTGTGCAAAATATAATTGCCGCTGTAATAATTGGAAGCCGTCGTAAAGAAATAGTCGGGGGAAAGCTGTTGTTGCATGGTATAAACGAAATCCTCCGCTTTTATAGCCGTGCCGTCGTCCCACGTCAAGTCTTTACGTAACGTAATCGCAAAAGCGTGATGTCCTTCCTCTACGTCCTCTGCGGTAAGCCCGTATTTACCTTCGTAACGATCCGTTACGTCCTCCAACTTCGTCGCCGCCGAATAGTCTACGGTGAAGCCGCCGGAAACGATATTCCCGTTTGCATCGTATTGATAGTTATATTCAAAGAACGAGCTGTTGAAATACGACGCCATATCTCTATTCGTCGCGTCGCTGGAAGTAAATTCGCACCAAGTATTCGGCATTTGCGACGTATAATCGTTCATCGTATATACCTTTTCGTCTTCCCAACCCGTACGGGCGCGCTTCGTGATTTGGTACGGCTGATTTGCCGTATCGTCGTCCTTTTTGCAACCGACAAAGCAACCGCTAACCGTAACGGCACTCAATGCCAGCGCAAACAACGATTTAAGTTTCTTGTTCATAAAATGTATCCTCCGTTATAAGATTGCCGTATTTAATATTTACGAAATACGCATTCTCTAAACGCCTTTTCCGACGAAAAGTTTTGCCGCCTGCAAACCGTATGTACGAAGTTCTATCAAATTTTTTTTTGTTTTGCTGTATACCATACAGCAAAACCCCATGGGGTTTTCACCTGATTTGATTTTTTTTCGTTTACAAATTGCTCGCGGCGGGTTCAACGGGCTTTTTCGCTCGTTTTCGCGTAATTCGCTTGCATTAAAATAACTCTGCCTAAAATATTGTCGATATTATATCACAGAAATTTCACGTTGTCAAACGTTTTGAAACGATATTTTGAATAATTTTTCATTTTCTTATTGATATTTTCGATTGAAACGGCGTTTTTTGTTGTTTTTAATTCGTTTTTTCGATGAAGGCAGGCGTAAAACGTTTTATAGCCGCGGAAAATATGCGCGGAATACCTGCTTCCGTTTCCGCCTGTCGGCGGAGATTGCCACGGCGCATTCCGCGCCTCGCAATGACGAACTTTGTTTCCGCCCCACTCGGTCATTGCGAGGAGCGGAGCAACGAAACAATCTCGTGGCAAGCCGCAGGATTGCCGCGGAATACCTGCTTCCGTTTCCGCCTGTCGGCGGAGATTGCCACGGCGCATTCCGCGCCTCGCAATGACGGACTTTGTTTTCGCCCCACTCGGTCATTGCGAGGAGCGGAGCAACGAAGAAATCTCGCGGCAAGCCGCAGGATTGCCGCGGAATACCTGCTTCCGTTTCCGCCTATCGGCGGAGATTGCCACGGCGCGTTCCGCGCCTCGCAATGACGAACGAGAGGAATAAAAAAAGCGGCTATCGCCGCTGGAACGCCTGACGGCGTTGGGCGCAAGCGGAGCTTGCTTGTTATGGGTATAACGAGCGGCTGACGCCGCTGGAACGCCTGACGGCGTTGAGAAGTTCGCAGGGCGTTGCCCCTGCACCCCACAAGGAACTATGTTCCTTGACCTCGGATTACGCAAGCAAAGCTTGCTTGTTATGGGTATAATGGGCGTCTGGCGCCGCTGGAACGCCTGACGGCGTTGAGAAGTTCGCAGGGCGTTGCCCCTGCACCCCACAAGGAACTATGTTCCTTGACCTCGGATCACGCAAGCAAAGCTTGCTTTTTGGGGAATGATAACGGGCGGCTTTCCGCGGCGCGTTCGTGCCACGCAATGAAGGTCGATACAAAAAAACCGCATGGATCACTCCATACGGTTTTTGATTGCTTATACCAATTCGATGATGGCTACTTCTGCGCCGTCGCCGCGACGTTCGCCGAGAAGGTAAATTCTCGTATAACCGCCGCCTTGACCAAGCTCTTCCTTGCGCGCCGCATATTTAGGCGCAATCTCGTTGAAAAGCTTGTCCATCAAGGGATGTTGCACGTCTGCCGTTCTCGCTTTGAAATCGCTCTTCTTTTCGCTGAAAGCTTTCACTTCCTGCAAATCGTAAGTCTTTGCCATGATGGCACGGCGTGCGGCAAGCTTTTTCGCGCCGTCTTTTACCGCCGTCACGGTTACTTCCTTGCCTTTCGCATCCTTTTTCGTCGTTTCGTATTCGATCGTATCGTCGTAGGTATTTACTGCCTTCGTAATCAACTTTTCGACGTAAGATCTAAGCTCTTTCGCCTTTTCGGCAGTCGTTTCGATTTTACCGTACCAAAGAAGCTGGGACGCCTGATTTCTCAAAAGGGCATTTCTTTCTTTGGACGTTCTTCCCAATTTTCTGGGCATAATTTTAATCCTCCTGTTCTCTTAATGCAAAGCCGTAAGATTCCAATTTATGAATGACTTCTTCAAGCGACTTTCTGCCGAGGTTACGCACTTTCAGCATGTCTTCTTCCGTCTTCTTCGTAAGATCTTCGACCGTATGAATGTTTGCTCTCTTCAAGCAGTTGTAAGAACGAACGGAAAGGTCCATTTCTTCAATTGCCATTTTGAGAATTTGTTGCTGCTTATCGTCTTCCGTCTTGACGAGAATATCCATTCCCTTGATAAATTCGCTGAGATTTACGAACAAACCGATATGATCCTGCATAATCTTCGCTGCCAAGGAAATAATTTCTTTTCCCGAGAACGTACCGTCCGTCCAAACCTCCAACGTAAGCTTGTCATAGTCCACCGCTTGACCGACGCGCGTAGGCTCTACCGCATAGTTTACCTTTTGTACGGGCGTGTAGATAGAGTCAATCGCGATATAGTCGATTACGGGTTTCTTGTTTTCCTTTGCCGGTCTGTACCCTCTGCCTCTGCCGACGGTAAGCTCTACGTCGAATTTCGAGCCTTCGTCGATCGTGCAGATGTACTGCTCCCCGTTGATGACTTCGATTTCCGCGTCAACGTTCAAATCTTTACCGGTGAGCACCGCAGGACCTTCTTTGGTTATGTGCAATACTTTCTCGTAATCTTTGTCGACAACTTTCGTTTTGATTGCAAGCGTTTTGAGGTTAAGGATAATTTCCGTAACGTCTTCCTTAATCCCCGAAACGGCGGAAAACTCGTGCTTTACGCTGCCGTCGAGGAACTTGATGCCTTCCACCGCCGCGCCGGGCAATGCAGAAAGCAAAATCCGTCTGAGACAGTTTCCGATGGTAAGACCGAAACCTTTCTCCAAAGGCTCGCAAACTACTTTCGCATAAGAATCGCTGTTTTCGAGCACTTCGAGTTTGGGCATATCCATTTCGATCATTATGTTACCTCCTATATA
>CAYWML010000050.1:0-10042 GCA_964459515.1 uncultured Clostridia bacterium
ACGACCTCGGCGGCGGTACGTTCGACGTTTCCATTTTGGAAATTTCCGACGGCGTTTTCGAAGTGCTCGCGACGAACGGCGATACGAAGCTCGGCGGCGACGACTGGGATAATAAGATTATGGATTATCTCGTGGACGAGTTCAAGAAGTCGCACGCGATCGATCTTTCCAAAGACAAAATGGCAATGCAGCGTTTGAAAGAAGCTGCGGAAAAAGCGAAGATCGAACTTTCCGGCATGAGCTCCACGAATATCAATCTTCCTTTCATCTCCATGAGCGCGGAAGGACCGCAACACTTGGACGTTACGCTGACGAAGCAGAAGTTCGAGACGATGACGGCGGATTTGCTGGATAGAACGGTTGCGCCGATGAAAGCGGCTATGCGCGACGCAGGGTTGACGTACAGCGATATAGATAAAGTTATTCTCGTCGGCGGTTCGACGCGTATGCCGGCGGTGGTTGCCAAAGTGAAAGAAGTCACGGGTAAAGAGCCGTTTAAGGGCATTAACCCCGACGAATGCGTGGCAGTCGGCGCGGCGGTGCAAGGCGGCGTTTTGACGGGTGAAGTGAAAGACGTGTTGCTTCTCGACGTCACCCCGTTGTCCTTGGGTATCGAAACGCTGGGCGGCGTATTTACGAGAATTATCGACAGAAATACGACGATTCCCGTTAAGAAGAGCCAAGTGTTCTCCACGGCGGCGGACAATCAGACGAGTGTGGATATCCACGTGTTGCAAGGCGAACGCGAATTCTGCAAGGACAATAAGACGCTCGGCAACTTCATGCTTTCGGGTATTGCGCCCGCTCCGCGCGGTATACCGCAGATCGAAGTTACGTTCGATATCGACGCAAACGGTATCGTGCACGTAACGGCGCAGGATAAGGGCACGGGCAAGTCTACGGATATTACGATTACTTCCTCGACGAACCTTTCCGAAGAGGAGATCGATAAAGCCGTAAAGGACGCAGAGCGTTTCGCGGAAGAGGATAAGAAGCGCAAAGAAAAGGTCGAAAACAAGAATAAGCTGGACGGCATGATTTTCTCCGTAGAGCAGACGGTGAAAGACGCAGGCGATAAGCTGGACGAAAACGATAAGGCGAGCGTGCAGGCGGCAATCGACGCGGCGAAGAAGGAGTTGGAGTCGGACGACGACGATCGCATTAAGGCGGCGCACGAGAAACTCATGCAGGACGTACAGCCCGTATTCGCGAAGCTGTATCAGGCGAACGGCGGCGCAACGCCCGACGGAAATCCTGCGGCAGGCGAAGGCGGCGACACGGAGTTTCATCAATAAGAAATAAGCGTTCGTCCCATACACGGGTGGGGCGTACAAGCGAAACGGGTTTGGTTGCAGCCAAGCCCGATTACGCTATTATTCGCAAAATAGAACGGGCGAGCGGTAAAGCATCGCTTCGTAAAAAGGACGTAAACTATGGCAGAGAAAAAGAATTATTACGAGATACTCGGCGTGGATAAAAAAGCTACGCCCGAGGAGATAAAATCCGCGTATCGAAAGCTCGCGATGAAATATCACCCCGACAGAAATCAGGGAAACGCCGAGGCGGCGGAAAGATTTAAGGAGATCAACGAAGCGAACGAAACGCTTTCCGATCAGCAAAAGCGCGCCGCGTACGACTATGAGTTGGCGCACCCCGGCATGGGCGGCATGGGCGGCGGTTTCGGCGGGTTCGGCGGCGCAGGCTTCGAGGATATTTCGGATATTTTCAGCAGCTTTTTCGGCGGCGGCTTCGGCGGCGGTGCGAGAACGGCGCAGTCGACGGTCGGAGAAGATATTCAACGCGAAATGACGTTGTCTTTTATGGACGCGGCGAAAGGGTGCAAAAAGACGATTGCCTATATGCGGAACGAGCCGTGTTCGGCTTGTCGCGGCACGGGCGCGAAGGGCGGTTCGGCGTTTGCGACTTGTTCAAAATGTCAAGGTAAAGGCATATTCCAACAGGTACAAAATACCATGTTCGGGCGTACGATCCGTCAAATGCCCTGTCCCGATTGCGGCGGCAGCGGCAGGATTATCAAGGAAAAATGTCCCGAGTGCAAGGGGAAGGGCGCACTGCGCAAGGAAACTTCGGTCACTTTGGATATTCCCGCCGGCGTCAGCAAGGATAGCTATATCCGTAAAAAGGGCTTCGGGCAAGCCGCGCCCAACGGCGGTATGCCCGGAGATTTGATTGTCACGTTCCGTATCGAACCGCATAAATTGTTCGTGCGCGACGGCTTCGATTTGCGGCTGGACGTGCCCGTTTCCTACAAAACGGCGGTATTGGGCGGCACGGTCAACGTTCCGACATTGGACGATACGTTTGAATTTACCGTGCCCGAAGGCACGCAAAGCGGAACGGTGTTTACCATTCGCGGCAAGGGGATTAAGTCCTCGCGTGGCGGCACGGGCAATTTGGTGTTGCGCGTGATCGTGGAAGTGCCTACGAAGCTTTCGCAGAAGCAAAAGAAGGATATAGCGGCGTTCGACGAGGAAGTGGAGTTGCGTCAATGCGATCGTATGCGGCGTTTTGCCGATAACGTGGAAGCGTTGTACGGGCGGAAACCGTATTAAAGTCGGCGCGGCGCACGCTTTTCGACGTCTGAAAATAAAAAGAACGCTGTTTCGTGAATGCCTTTCAGCGCATACACGGTGCGGCGTTTTTAATGTTCGTCGTTTTTCGGCGACGCAACGGCGAGTACGATGGTGGCTTCCCTCTCCGTCGCAGGCGAACGGGGAAACGCAAAGATCGCGCGTCGCTTTTCGCGGTGACGGAGCGACAATTTGGAAGTGGGCACGCGACGTTGACCGCAAGCAAAGCTTGCATTTATAGGGAAAGCGTATAAAAATAAGAAAAGATAAAAAAAATAATTCCAAAGGATTGACAAAACGGGCATAGTCTGCTATAATGGGGTATGGAAAAAGGGGTAGTCTGTTTGGACGGCTTTTTTCCGACTACGCAAACGGACGGGAGGCGGCAATGACGGGACGTATTCATTCTTTTGAATCTTTCGGCACCGTGGACGGCCCCGGGATTCGTTTCGTGGTGTTCTTGCAGGGGTGTCCTTTGCGGTGCAAATATTGCCACAACCCCGATACTTGGGAGATCGGCGGCAAGGAATACACGACGGAGGACGTTGCGCAACGCGCGCTTCGCTATAAGAGCTATTTCGGCAACGGCGGAGGCGTGACGGTGACGGGCGGAGAGCCGCTTCTGCAAATCGATTTCGTGACGGAGCTGTTTACGCTGTTGAAAAAACAAGGCGTGCACACTTGCGCGGATACGTCGGGGATAACTTTTAATCCGCGGTCCGAGGAGAGCGTACGAAAGCATGAAAAGTTGCTTGCCGTCACCGATTTATTCTTGCTCGACATTAAGCACATCGACGAGGAAGCTTGCCTTGCCTTGACGGGCAAAAGCAATGCGAACACGCTGGCGTTCGCGCGGTTTTTAAGCGAACGGAAGAAGCCGACGTGGATCAGACAAGTGCTCGTGCCGGGGATTACCGATTCCGACGACAGCCTCGAACGTACGCGCGCGTTTATCGACGGACTTTCCTCCGTGGAGCGCGTGGAAGTTCTGCCTTACCATACCATGGGGCAGGTGAAGTACGAAAAGCTGGGGATTGCGTATCCGTTGGAGGGCGTGCCCACGCCGACGAAAGAGCGCGTGCAAAACGCAAAACGCATTTTATGTGAGGACAGGTCATGAACGAGAAAGACTATAAAGAGCATTTGAAAGGGCTTTGCTGCGTGGAGATCAGCGGCGAATCCTGCGCGAATTGCTTGACGCTGATGCCGATATTGAAAGAGCTTTGCGGCGCGCGCGACGATTTGCGGCTCGTGCATGTGGAAGCGGACTATTCCACCATGGCTTTGATGGAGGCATGGGAAGTGGAAAAAGTGCCTACTATTCTCTTGACGGACGACGGCGAAATTTTTGCGCGTTGTACGGGGTATCAACCGGAAGAGATTTTAGAGCTGTGGATCGACGCGAAAATAAAAGAGCGGAAAGCAACGAAAAAATAACTATGGCAAAACTATCGTAGGCGGAAAAACTACGGTTGGCAATACAGAAAATAAATTATTAGGAGTACTGATATGGTTCAATACAAAGGTTGGGAAGGCTTTGTTCCCGGTAAATGGTGCAACGACGAAGTAAACGTACGCGATTTCATTCAGCGCAACTACACGCCGTACGAAGGCGACGCAACGTTTTTAGCTCCCGCGACGGAAGCTACGAAGAAACTTTGGGAGATCGTATGCGATCTTTCCAAGAAGGAGCGCGAAGCAGGCGGCGTTTTGGACGCGGACACGAAGATTGTTTCCACGCTTACCTCGCACGCGGCAGGCTATTTGGATAAAGACCTTGAAAAGATCGTCGGCATTCAGACGGACGTTCCTTTCAAGCGTGCGTTGCAGCCGTTCGGCGGCATTCGTATGTCGGAAGGCGCGCTCGAAATGTACGGCTATAAGCTCGATCCCGACGTAAAGGAAATCTTTACGAAATATCGTAAAACGCACAACGAAGGCGTGTTCGACGCGTATACGCCCGAAATGAGAGCGGCTCGTTCCGCGCACATTTTGACGGGGTTGCCCGATGCGTACGGCAGAGGCAGAATTATCGGCGACTATCGTCGTATCGCGCTGTACGGCGTAGATTACCTCATTCAGAAGAAAGAAGAGGATAAATTGGGCATCAACGGCGATATGACGCCCGACAAGGTAAGAAATCGCGAAGAGCTTGCCGATCAGATCAAAGCGTTGAAGGCTTTGAAAGAAATGGCGGCGATTTACGGGTGCGATATTTCCAAACCCGCAGAAACGGCGCAACAGGCTATTCAAGCCCTCTACTTCGGCTATCTTGCGGCGGTCAAGGATCAGAACGGCGCGGCGATGTCTATCGGCAGAAACACCACTTTCCTCGATATCTATATCGAACGCGACCTTGCAAAGGGCGTTATCACGGAAACGGAAGCGCAGGAATTCATCGATCATTTCATCATGAAGCTTCGTATCGTGAAGTTCATGAGAACGAAGGAATACAACGAGTTGTTCTCGGGCGATCCGACGTGGGTAACCGAGTCCATCGGCGGTATGGGTGTAGACGGCAGATCGCTCGTCACCAAGACGTCGTTCCGCGTGTTGCATACGCTGGACAACCTCGGACCTGCTCCCGAGCCGAACCTCACCATTCTTTGGTCGAAACGACTTCCCGTCAACTTCAAGAGATTCTGTGCGGATCTTTCCATTCGTACGTCTTCCTTGCAGTACGAGAGCGACGATTTGATGCGTCCCGAAATGGGCGACGATTACGCGATCGCTTGTTGCGTAAGCTGTATGCGCGTCGGCAAAGATATGCAGTTCTTCGGCGCGAGAGCAAACCTTGCGAAGTGCTTGCTGTACGCTATCAACGGCGGTAAAGACGAATTGATGAAAGACAAGAAGACGGGCAAGCCCATGCAGGTTTCCCCCGAATTTGCGGCAATCACTTCCAACGACGCGTTGGATTATGACGAAGTCGTTGCAAAATACGACAACATGATGACGTGGCTCGCCGATTTGTACGTCAACACGCTGAACCTTATCCACTATATGCACGATAAGTACAGCTACGAGGCGTTGGAGATGTCCTTGCACGACACGAACGTTCGTCGTTTCTTCGCGACGGGTATCGCAGGACTTTCCTGCGCGGCAGACTCCTTGTCCGCAATCAAGTACGCGAAGGTGTACCCGATCCGCAACGAGGACGGTATCGTTGTCGATTACAGAATCGAAGGCGATTATCCCAAGTACGGCAACAACGACGATAGAGCGGACGAGATCGCCGTATGGCTTTTGAAGACCTTTATGAAGAAGGTAAAGAGCCACTACACCTATCGCGACAGCATTCCCACGACGTCGATCTTGACGATCACTTCCAACGTCGTATACGGCAAAAAGACGGGCAACACGCCCGACGGCAGAAGAGGCGGCACGCCCCTTGCACCGGGTGCGAACCCCATGCACGGCAGAGATTCCAACGGCGCGTTGGCTTCTTTGGAGTCGGTTGCGAAGCTTCCTTACGAGTATTCGAGAGACGGCATTTCCAATACCTTCTCGATTACCCCCAACTCGCTCGGTAAAGAGTAAAAACGAATTTATTCTCCCTCGCGCTCGCACGACGGGCGCGGCGAGAAAATATACTATTAGAAAGGAGATATTATTATGTCGAACAGAGTAGATAATTTGGTAAATATGTTGGACGGCTACGTCGGTGACGGCGGCTATCACCTTAACGTCAACGTGTTCAATCGCGAAACGCTTTTGGACGCGCAGGCGCATCCTGAAAAATATCCGCAGCTCACCATTCGCGTTTCCGGCTATGCGGTAAACTTCATTAAGCTTACGAAGGAACAGCAGGACGACGTTATTTCCAGAACCATTCACGAATCTATGTAAGCGTTTGGAAACGTGACAAATTAAATCGCCGTCGAGGCTTGCTTCGACGGCGGTTTTTCAAAAATCCCTCTGCCTCTTGCATGGTACGGGGGAAATATAAGGAGTGTTTTATGCGAAAAGGCATACGAAAAATTTCGTCCGTATTGCTTGCGCTGCTTTGTGCGGCGGTGTTTACGGCTTGCGATTTTACGGGTGGTTTGTTGGGGGGGGGTACAGAGAGCGGCTATTCCCAAGGCTCGGATGAAATTTCTTCCACCGTCATAACCGTCCCTGCCTCCGACGATAATTCGTTGGATAGTTCGTCCGATAGTTCGTCCGACGGCTCGTCGGATAGTTCGTCCGACGGTTCGTCGGATAGTTCGTCCGACGGTTCGTCGGATAGTTCGTCCGACGGGGACGAAACGGTGGAACAAGAGGTGCTGAGTATCCATTTTTTGGAGCTTGGTAACCAATATACCGGTGACGCTACGTTGATAAAAGTTGGCGACGTTGAGGTGCTTATAGACGCAGGCTCGCGGAAAAATTCCGCAAAAGCTTTGACAAAATACATAGATAATTATTGCGAGGACGGGGTATTGGAATACGTCATTGCTACGCATGCCCACCAAGACCATATCGCGGGGTTTGTCGGCACTTCGTCGGCGGAAGGAATTTTTGCACATTATGAATGCGAAACGATTATCGACTATCCGCGCACGGATGCAGATACGCAAATTCGGAAAAACTACGAGAGCTTGCGCGACGAGGAGGTCGCCGCAGGTGCAACGCATTATACGGCGTTGGAATGCTATAACGGATTGAACGGGGCGCAACGCGTATATTCGTTGGGCGAAGGTGTTACTATGGAGATACTCTATCAACGCTTTTACGAAGAAAAAACGAGCGACGAAAACGATTATTCCGTTTGTCTTTTGATAAGCCGCGGCGATAATCACTTTCTGTTTACGGGCGACTTAGAAGAACGGGGGGAGGCTTCGCTGGTGCAGAGCAACGAATTGCCGAAATGCGTGCTGTTTAAGGGCGGGCATCACGGCAGTCCGACTTCTTCCACGGACGTGCTTTTGAAAGTAATTCAACCGAAAATCGTATGCGTTTGCTGTTGTTGCGGCAGTACGGAGTATACGACGGCGATTGCCAACGTTTTCCCCTCGCAGGCATTTGTGGATAGAATCGCACAGTATACCGATCGCGTATACGTCACCACAATGATCGGCGCAACGCAAAAGGAGTATACTTCGATGAACGGCAATATCGTCGTTTCGGAGCTGTTCGGGGAAGTATCGGTGCAATGCTCGAACAACGATACGCTGTTTAAGGATACGGATTGGTTTAAGGAAAATCGTACTTTGCCCGACGCGTGGAAATCGTAAACGGGCAGGGCAGGTATTTGACGAGAGGTATCTACATGTTTTCAAGGACGGAAATTTTGTTGGGCGAAGAGGGCATGAAACGCTTGAAAAAAGCACGCGTTGCCGTGTTCGGTTTGGGCGGCGTGGGAGGCTACGTCGTGGAGGCATTGGTGCGTAGCGGCGTGGGCGCGTTGGATTTGATCGATAAGGACGTTGTCAGCCTTTCCAATCTTAATCGGCAAATTATTGCCACGCAGGAAACGCTTGGTATGCGAAAAACGGAAGCGGCGGCTCGGCGTGCCAAAGCGATTGCTCCCGATGTCGTTTTGCGCCTGCACGACGTGTTTTATCTGCCCGAAACGGCGGCACGGTTCGATTTTTCCGAGTACGATTACGTGGTGGACGCCATAGATACGGTCAGCGGAAAGCTCGCTCTCGTCGAGGTGGCAAATCGCGCGAATACCCCGATAATCTCGTCCATGGGTGCGGGAAATAAGCTAAACGCCGCTATGTTCGAAGTTGCGGATATTACGCAGACGAGCGTTTGTCCCTTGGCGCGCGTTATGCGACGGGAGTTGAAAAAACGCGGAATACCGCATTTGAAAGTCGTCTATTCCAAGGAAGAACCGCGCCTTTCTCCGCTTGTGGACGAGGACAGCGGAAAGCCTGTCCCGGGGAGCGTGGCTTTCGTGCCGTCGGTTGTCGGCTTATTGTTGGCTGGCGAGGTGATTTTGGATATTGTCGGCGCAAACGTTCGGCGTTGAACGGGGCGTTTTAAGGGCAGAATAAAATAATAAGGGAAAGACTTCGTCGATTGCCGTATCGGGCAGGACGAAGTTTTTTTATGCTTATCGGAAAACCTTGCGAGAGTTGTCGCGAAATGCTTTTTTTCGTTATGTCGTTACGAGGAGCGCAGCGACGTGGTAATCTCGCGGCGAACCGACGGCTTGCCGCGGAAGACGGGTTCGGGGTGCTTGCTTCCGGTTCCGCCTATCGGCGGAGATTGCCGCGGCACATTCGTGCCTCGCAATGACGGGCATATGTTTCCGCCTAACGGCGGAGATTGCCGCGGCACATTCGTGCCTCGCAATGACGGGCATATGTTTCCGCCTATCGGCGGAGATTGCCGCAGGCGTGCGTACCGCACTTCTTCGCGATGAACGGGCGTTACAGGCTTGCGTTTCGTATAACTCCGCCGAAAAAAGAAATATTTTTTTACGAATAGTTTGAAAATCGAAAAAGTCGGTTACAAATAGTATGCAAAAATAAAAAAAAGGAGTGACGATTATGGATAGTAATAAATTTACGTCGAATACGACGGCGGCGTTGCAAAAAGCGCAATCGTTGGCAAGCGAATACGGCAATCAGGAAATTACGCAGTTGCACGTTTTATACGCTTTGTTGACGGCGGACGAGGGGCTGATCGGGCAGCTCCTTGAAAAGACGGGCAAGGATGCGAAAGGACTTGCGGCGGCTACCCTTTCGGAGATAGAACGGTTGCCGAAGGTGCAGGGCGGAGAACAATATATTTCTCGCGCGTTGGCGCAGGCAATCGAATGCGGCGAGGGGCAGGCGCAAAAAATGGGGGACAGCTATTTGTCCGTAGAACATATTTTTTACGGCTTGACGGAGCGTCCCGAGCCGCGCGTGAAAGCGTTGTTGCAACGATACGGCATAGAGCAAAACGCGTTTATGCAGGCTTTGGCGAGCGTTCGCGGCAATCGTCGCGTAGACAGCGAAAATCCCGAAGCGACCTACGACGTTTTGAATAAATACGGCACGGATCTGGTGGAGAAAGCGCGCGCGCAGAAGCTCGATCCCGTCATCGGGCGCGACGAGGAGATCCGCAACGTCATTCGCATTTTGTCGCGAAAGACGAAGAATAATCCTGTGCTTATCGGGGAAGCAGGCGTCGGTAAAACGGCAATCGCCGAGGGGCTTGCGCTCCGTATTATGAAAGGGGACGTGCCCGATTCTTTGAAAAATCGTCGTGTGTTCTCTTTGGATATCGGCGCGTTGATTGCAGGTGCGAAGTTCCGCGGCGAATTCGAGGAGCGTTTGAAAGCGGTGCTTGCCGAAGTGAAAAAGAGCGAAGGCGGCATTATTTTGTTCATCGACGAGTTGCATACGATTGTCGGCGCGGGAAAGACCGATGGCGCGATGGACGCAGGCAACTTGTTGAAGCCTATGCTTGCGCGCGGCGAGTTGCACTGTATCGGCGCGACTACGCTGGACGAATACCGCAAATATATT
>CAYWML010000051.1:0-9610 GCA_964459515.1 uncultured Clostridia bacterium
TCGACCTCCAGCGTGACAGGCTGGCGCTCTAACCAACTGAGCTACTGGGCCATAAACATAGCGCACTCAAACAGTGCTTGTATATAATACTCTATTTTGCCGCGTTTGTCAAGCGTTTTTTCGGGCTTTTTCGCAATTTATTTGAAAAAATCGGGAAGAATTTCTATTTTGGCAAAAAAGGCAAGTTGCGCAAGAAAAATAGAAAAGTGCGCCGCTTTATAGTGCTTTATAAAGTTTTGCCAAGCCGCCTTCCGCCGTTTCGCGATAAGAGCCTTTCAGGTCTTTTCCCGTTTCGTACATTGTCTGCACGACCAAATCGAAAGAAATTTTACGGCTGTCGGTGAGAAAATACGCCAAAGATACGGCGTTGATGGCGCGCATAGCGGAAACGGCGTTGCGTTCGATACAGGGAATTTGCACCAAGCCGCAAATGGGATCGCAAGTCAGCCCCAAATGGTGTTCCATGGCAACCTCTGCCGCGTACTCGATTTGCCCGAGGGACAAGCCGCGCAATTCCGCCAAAGCCGACGTCGCCATGCAGCACGCGCTGCCGATTTCCGCTTGACAGCCGCATTCCGCGCCGGAGATGGAAGCGTTCGTTTTTATGAGATTTCCGATAAGCCCTGCCGTTGCGAGTGCGTTGACGATTTGTTCGTCCGAATAGCCTTTTTTCTCTTGGAAGTAGACCAAAACGGCAGGGAGAACGCCGCACGCGCCGCAAGTAGGCGCAGTGACGATCGTGCCGCCGTCGGCATTTTCTTCGCTGACGGCAAAAGCGTATGCGCAAACAAGGCGATTTTCCGTGAATTCCGCGCCTTCGTTTTCCAATGCGCCGTCGTATAGAATTTTAGCTCTTCGTTGCACGCGCAAGCCGCCCGGGAGAGTGCCGCTTTTGGAAATGCCGCGGCGTACGGCGGCTTTCATTGTTTCCCAGACTTGCAATAAGTATGCGCGAAGGGAATCGCCTTCGCATGCGAATACGTAATCGCATAATCGCATGTTTCGGCTTTCGCAGTATTGCCGAATTTCCAACATGGTATGCAGGGGATAAATTGTTTCGCCCTCGTCGCTTTCTCTGCCTTCGATTTGAATTGCGCCGCCGCCTACGCTGTATATGCACATTTCATCGATTTTTTCTTCGTCGGCGTATGCGTATAAACGCATGGTGTTCGGGTGCGGGCATTCGCCGGTTTCGTCGTATTCCACGCGCACGTTCGGCAAAACGCTTTCGATGACGCGTCCCGTGCCGTGCCCCACGCCCGTTTTGGCGAGAGAACCGTATAAACGCGCGACGAAACCCGTCGCTTGCGGATTTTCCGCCAAGAAGAGCTTGCAAGCCCGTTCCGGACCGATGGTGTGGGAAGAGGAAGGTCCTTTCCCGATACGATATAATTCTCTCAATGAATGCATGAAGTCACCTTTTTGCCGAGCGGCAATTTCGGCGCGGAGCGCGCCGTTTGTTTTGCTATTATGTATTTTATCACAATCGGCGCAAATATGCAACTTATTTCCGAAAGAAATTTAGGGAAGAAAAGGGGAGGCGGCGTTGACACGTCGGTGCGCCGCGTTTCTTTAATTCCGAATGAGATTTAATAATGCGTTTTGTTTATTCTCCGAGAGTTTGCGATACGCCGTTAAAAGCTCCTTTTCTTTTGCGCTTAATATTTCTATTTTTTCTTCTTCGAGAAAAAATTGCGATAGCGTGATACCGAAGGCTTCGCAGACAAGTTGCAGCGTTTCGATTTTCGGAGGCGTTTTTCTCTGATACATCGTCGCAAGCGTCGATTGCGTTACGCCTGCTTCCAAAGCTAAAGTATACACCGACCAGTTACGTTCTTTTCTCAGTTTGTCGATTTTTTCTATTACGTCCATAGGCAAATCTCCTTTTTGCCTATTATACTACTTGTTTGCGTTAATTTTCTTACGCAAATGAGTTGACTTATTATCGCGAATACGATATAATAAAAGCGTAAATACAATAAGACTGCCGAGCCGAACGGAATTATTGCATTATAATATAAATATATAAGGAAGAGGAGGTTTTTTATGAAGAAGAAACTCATTGTCGTTTTGCTTTGTTTGCTTACTTTGTCGTGCGGTATGTTTGCGCTTTCGTCTTGTTTGCTTACTTTGTCGTGCGGTATGTTTGCGCTTTCGTCTTGTAAAAGTAAAGCGTGTACGCACGAATGGGGCGAGTGGTCTGTCTCTGTTCCTGCGACTTGCACGACGCAAGGAACGAAACAGCGCAAATGTTCCAAATGCGATGCGGTGCAAACCGAGAACACGGATATTGCCGCGCATGAATACGATACGGAGAACCTTGTGTGGACTTGGAACGGCTACGAATCCGCAACGGCAACGTTATCGTGCGTTATAAATAGCGCGCACACAAGACGGATCAATGCGAACATTACCGACGAGGTAACGTCCGCGCCGACTTGTACGGAGGCAGGAATAAAGACCTATACGGCTACGGTGAAAATTGACGGCGTTACATATACCGCCACTAAAAACGAAACGCTTGCGGCTATCGGACATACCGAAGTCACGGACGCGGCGGTTGCGGCTACTTGCACAAAAACGGGGTTGACCGAAGGTTCGCATTGCTCCGTTTGTAACGAAGTGTTGGTTGCGCAACGGGAAACAGCCAAAGCAAATCATACGGAAATAAAGATTGCGGCTGTCGCCGCCACTTGTTCTTCCGAAGGCGCAACGGAGGGCAAAAAATGTTCTGTTTGTAACGCGATTTTGGTTGCTCCGCAGCCTATAAACAAGGTTTCGCATACCGAAGAGATTGTTCCTGCGGTTGCGGCTACTTGTAGCGCGAACGGCTTAACGGAGGGCAAAAAATGTTCTGTTTGCGGTGAGATTTTGTTGGCACAACAGACTACGGAGAAACTGCCGCATACAGAAATCACGCTTCTCGGCGTTGCGCCTTCCTGCTCCGAAGAAGGTTTAACCGAAGGCAAGCAATGTTCGGTTTGCAAAACGATTACCGTCGCGCAAAAGCCTATTGCCAAATTGCCGCATACCGAGGAAATCGTTGTCGGCAAAGCGCCTACTTGCTCGGCAACGGGTTTGTCTGACGGAAAAAAATGCTCTGTATGTAAAGGAACGCTCGTAGAGCAGACGATTTTGCCGAAAATCGCTTGCAACTATGTAAGCGCAGTAACCGCGCCTACTTGCGAAGCACAAGGATATACCACGCATACTTGTTCCATGTGTAAGGACAGCTACGTAGATACTTACGTTGACGAATTAGGGCATAATTGGGGCGCATGGCAAGTTAGCGGTTCGTATACGCTCCGTAATTGTACCAATGAGTGTGAATGCGGTAAATATCAGCACATTTCGTCTATCGGCGCAACTTATAACGGCGTTCGACTTTTGACGGGAGAAACCGTGTGGAAAGACGATGTCGTCGTAACGGCAACCCTTTCGGACAGAACAACCGTCGCCATTACGGATTTTACGCTTGAAAACGATAGAATGACGGTTGACGGAACGAATTACGTCGATGTAAAATTCCATACGATGTCCACAAAGATATCCGTCCCTGCTATTTACGACAATTTGCCGAATGCAACATCAGATATTGAGTTTGCATATACAGAGGAAAACGGGGTTATAACAATTACAGGCTTTACGGGATCTTCGACGGATGTCGTTATTCCTGCGCATATCGATCGTGTGCCTGTTCGCTATATAGGAGAATCTGCTTTTAAGGGACAAGAGAATATTAAGAGTGTTGTAATTCCGAATAGCGTCCAAACAATCGGAAAAGAGGCGTTCTACAATTGCAAGAGAATATCGACGCTTTCTTTTGGTACGGGATTGACGGAAATCGATTACGGCGCGTTTTATAATTGTATTAGCTTAACGGAGCTTGTAATTCCCGTAAACGTCATGACGATCGTCGGGGACGACTATGAGTACGGTGCTTTTGAGAATTGTACTGCACTCAAAAAAGTAAGCATCGGTGACGATACAACCGATATTGCAACGACGAGCATTGGCAGTAATGCGTTTAGAGGCTGTACTTTTTTGAACGAAGTTTATATCGGCAACCAAGTGAAATCGATCGGTTACCGAGCTTTCGGCGATTGTATGGCTTTGAAAGCTTTGACGATCGGAGCGCAGGTGGAGACTATTGCAAACGAGGCGTTCTATAATTGCGAGGCTATAACTTCCGTTGTAATTCCGAATAGCGTTCAAACAATCGGAAAAGAGGCGTTCTACAATTGCAAGAGAATATCGACGCTTTCTTTTGGTACGGGATTGACGGAAATCGATTACGGCGCGTTTTATAATTGTATTAGCTTAACGGAGCTTGTAATTCCCGTAAACGTCATGACGATCGTCGGGGACGACTATGAGTACGGTGCTTTTGAGAATTGTACTGCACTCAAAAAAGTAAGCATCGGTGACGATGCAACCGATATCGCAACGACGATCATTGGGGAACGAGCTTTTTGCAATTGCACAGCGCTCGAAGAAGTTTATATCGGCAGTAACGTAAAAACGATTGCCGAAAGTGCTTTCGAGGGGTGTAGCGCAAAAATTGTATATGCAACCGCCGCGCAAGCGTAGTGAAACAAAAAGTTTGATGAAAATCAAATAGCCGAAGAATGCGTTTCGGAATGCACGGAACACATTTTTTTTAGCTATATAAGGAAATACGGTTCTCCGAAAGATTTCAAAATTTCGGAGAACCGTATTATCAATGGAGGGTATTTTGTAAGCGGAATAAATCAGCCGACGATGAGATTAATCAAACGACCTTTGACGATAATACATTTTTTAATCGTTTTGCCGTCGATCGCTTCGGCTATATCGGGATACGCGCAAACGGTGTCGCGAATGTCCTCGTCGGAAAGTCCTTCGGGAATCATCAGTTTTGCCTTGATTTTGCTGTTGATTTGTACGGCGTATTCCGTTTCGTCTTTTATAAGCGCTTGCTCGTCCAATTCGGGATAGCGTTCCTCGAAGACGGACGTTTTGTTGCCGTAGACTTGCCAAAGTTCCTCGGTGAAGTGCGGAATAAAGGGGGCAATCATGCGCAACAAATCGCGGATACAGTCTTTATAGAAAATTACGTTTTTCTCCGTCACTTCGGCGTCGTATTTTTGCAACGCGTTGACGTATTCCATAAGTCTTGCCACGGAAGTGTTGAAAGAGAACGCTTCCACGTCGCGCGTGATATTTTTTATGGCAAAATGTTTTGCGTAGTTCAGGTTCTTCTCCGCCGAGCCGAACGCCGTCGTACCGCCGCTAAGTTCCAGCGACTTTCGCACCAAGCGTTCGATACGGTCGGCGAATTTCGCCACGGATTTAATGCCGTCGTCGCTCCAAGGTCCGCCCTCCGTATAACTGAACCCGAACATGAGGTACAGGCGGAACATATCCGAACCGTATTCCTCTATATAAGTATCGGGGGAAACGACGTTGCCGTGCGATTTCGACATGCGGTTTCCGTCGGGACCGAGGATAATGCCTTGGTGTACGAGCCGCTTAAACGGTTCGTCGAAGCCGATATATCCCATATCGCGCAAAGCTTTCGTGATGAAGCGCGCGTACAAAAGGTGCATGCAAGCGTGCTCCGAACCGCCGACGTATACGTCTACGGGCAGCATTTTATCGATGTGTTCTTTGGAAAAAGCTTGTTTGTCGTTGTGCGCGTCGGGATAGCGTAAATAATACCAGCTCGAACAAACGAAGGTATCGAGCGTATCGGGATCGCGCGAAGCTTTGCCGCCGCATTGCGGACAGGTACAGTGCATGAAGCCCTCGTGCGAAGCGAGGGGAGATTTCCCCGTCGGACGGAATTCCACGTCGTAGGGGAGCTTCACGGGCAGATCCTTTTCGGGAACGGGCACGACGCCGCATTTTTCGCAATGGATCATGGGAATGGGCGCGCCCCAATACCGCTGACGGGAAACCGACCAATCGCGCAAGCGATAATTCACCTTTTTGCCGCCTTTTCCGAGCTTCGTCAAATGTAACGCGATGGCGTCGCGCGCTTCGTCGCCCGACAGCCCGTCGAACGAGCCGCTGTTGACGAGAATGCCGTCCTCGCAATAGGGGAGTATCGTTTCGCCGCCGCGCTTTTGAATGACTTGCGTGACGGGAATGTTGTATTTTTTCGCGAATGCGTAATCGCGCTCGTCGTGCGCCGCGACCGCCATCACCGCGCCCGTGCCGTAGGAGTACAGCACGTAATCGGCGAGGTATACGGGGATTTGCTTATTCGTCAAAGGGTGCGTTGCGTACGCGCCCGTAAACACGCCCGTTTTCTCGCGAGCGGTGGAAAGTCTGTCGATGTCGTTGGCTTCGGCGGCGTAGCGTACGTATTCGTCGATGGCAGCCGCGCGTTCGGGGTGCGCCGCTTTTAATTTTTCCACGAGCGGATGTTCGGGGGCGAGCACGACGTAGTTTACGCCGAATACCGTGTCGGGGCGGGTGGTAAAGACGGTGATCTCGTCGCCCGTTTCGCAGTCGAAACGAATTTCGCAACCCGTAGATTTCCCGATCCAGTTTTTCTGCATGAGTTTGGTCTTTTCGGGCCAATCCAAGCGATCGAGGTCGTTTAACAATTCTTCCGCGTAGTCGGTAATCTTTAAGAACCATTGCGTCATGTCTTTACGCAGGACGACGGAGTTGCAACGTTCGCATTTGCCGTCCACGACCTGTTCGTTGGCAAGCACCGTTTCGCAGGAAGGACACCAATTGACGAGGGATTCCTTGCGATAGGCAAGTCCCTTTTTATAGAGCTGCAAAAACAGCCACTGCGTCCACTTGTAATAGTTTTCTTCGCAGGTTTTTATCTCCGCGCTCCAATCGAACATCGCGCCCATTTTCCGAAGCTGTTGTTCCATCGTTTCGATATTTTTCTCCGTGGAGTCCTTCGGATGAATGCCCGTTTTAATCGCGTAGTTTTCCGCCGGCAACCCGAACGCGTCGAAACCCATCGGTTGGAACACTTCGTAGCCCTGCATACGCTTAAAGCGCGCGTACGTGTCGGTCGGACCGTAGTTGTACCAATGCCCGACGTGCAGTTTCGCCCCCGAAGGGTAGGAGAACATTTCGAGCACGTACAATTTCTTGTCCGTGTTTTTCTTGTTGAAAACGTTGAGTTTGGATTTTTCCCATTTTGCCTGCCATTTGCTTTCCACAGACTTCATATCCATCATAACATAACCTCCGAAACGGGGCTTTTTCGTCGCTTGCCCCTATTCCATATATTTATAATGCTTGCGTTTTGCACCTATTATAAAACATTTTTTTCCGCAAGTCAAGCAAAACGCCGTGCGGAAATGCAAGGGAAATCGTCGAAAGGATAAATAATTTTGTTTTTGCGGCATACAATACTATCGTGGAAGAAATAACGATCACGCAAAACGGCTTTGACGGGCTGTATATGTCCTACCTTCTCGGAAAGCTTCGGGAACGGTTTTCCTTTTTGCCTGCGGAGTTCGAGCTGGCGCGCGAAGGGGCGCATACCGAACTCGCCTTAAAGACGGAGCGAGAATATTGCCCGTACGTACGCCGTTTCGCCGAAGGGCATATCGCCGACGTGTTGGCGGTCGGCTATAAATACGCCTATTTCGACAAACGCTTGCCGCTGCCGCTGTTGACGAAGTTGCAACGGCGCGTTTTGCTGACGGCGTTGGTGGCGGCGGACTATCGGGAGGATCGCAACTACGTCGCGCGGCGGCTGAAAGGTTGCGAAAGCTATTGTTTGGACGGCTTTTTCTATTTCCGCTTACGGGAGTTGACGAAACGTTGGGCGGAGGTGGCGGCGTATATTCCCGCGGACATGGGCGAAGCGGCGACGGAGGGCTTTTTGGAGTTTTTGGCGGAGGACGGCGAAGGCAAGCTGTATTTGAAAAACGGGAAAGTGTACGACGAGGAGTATCGCGTGGTTACGAAAAGTCTGTTGACGGGCGTTTCGTCGCCGATCGGCGAGATATTGCTCGGCGGAGCGGAGCGCGTCTATTGTTTCGGGGAAACGGACGGGGAAACGGCGGCTTTTTTGAAAAAATATTACGGAGAAAAGGCGATTTTTTGCTGAAAAGCTTTTCAAAACGTTTGACAAACGCGCGGCAAAGGGTTACAATATAGGCGTAAAGACAAGTAACGTCGTTGCGTTTCTCACAGAGAGTTCGTCCGCGGCTGCAAGACGGATAGAAACGAACGAAGCGCGAAACCGCTTTACGTACGAAAAACACAAAACGGGATAAAAGCGGCTGCGAAAAATCGCGGCAATTAAGGTGGAACCGCGCAAATGGTATTTGCGTCCTTAAACTCGGATAGGGGTTTAAGGGCTTTTTTTATACGAAAACCGAGAAAAAATCAATCGTTTTACGGAGGAATTATGAAAGTTATATTAAAGAACGGCGACGGGATAGAGCTGGAAAACGGCGCGACGGCTATGCAGGCGGCGCAGGCTATATCCGAAGGCTTGGCAAGAAACGCGATTTGCGCAAAGGTAAACGGCGCGCTCGTCGATCTTTCGCACGTTTTGCGGGAGGGCGATACGCTGGAAATCGTAACGCTGAAAGATAAAGAGGGCTTGCAGGTGTATCGCCATACGGCGGCGCACGTGCTCGCGCAGGCGTTAAAGACGATTTATCCCACGTGCAAGCTGTCTATCGGGCCTGTCATCGAAAACGGCTTCTATTACGACGTGGATTTCGTCACGCCGATTACGCAGGCGGACCTTGCCAAAGTGGAAACGGAAATGCAGAAGATTATCAAAAGCAACTTGCCCATCGAACGGTTCGAGTTGCCGCGCGCGGAAGCCATCGCGCTTATGGATGGTTACAGCGAGGACTATAAAGTGGAGCTTATCGAAGATCTTCCCGAGGACGTCACCATTTCTTTCTATAAGCAAGGCGGTTTCACCGATCTTTGCCGCGGACCGCACCTTCCCTCTACGGGAAAAATCAAGGCGTTTAAGCTGACGAGCATTGCCGGCGCGTATTGGAGAGGGGACGAGCATAACAAAATGCTCACCCGTATTTACGGCACGGCATTCGCGAAAAAGGACGAAATGGACGCTTATTTCACGATGCTCGAAGAAGCGAAGAAGCGCGACCATACGAAGCTCGGCAAAGAATTGGGCATTTTCGCTATCATGAACGAGGGAAAGGGTTTGCCTTTCTTCTTGCCGAACGGCATGGTGCTGAAAAACGCCCTCGTCGATTATTGGAGAGAGATACATGCGCGCGAAGGCTACGTGGAGATCCAAACGCCGATTATGTTGAACAGAACGCTTTGGGAAACGTCGGGACATTGGTTTCACTATCGCGACAATATGTATACGACCAAAGTGGACGAAGAGGATTTTGCCATTAAGCCCATGAATTGCCCGGGCAGTATTTTGGTGTATAAAAACGAACCGCACAGCTATAAAGACCTGCCTATTCGCATGGGCGAATTGGGCATCGTGCACCGCCACGAAAAATCGGGGCAGTTGCACGGCTTGTTCCGCGTGCGTTGCTTTACGCAGGACGACGCGCACATCTTCATGACGAGGGAGCAGATTAAGGACGAGATCAAAGGCGTCGTGCGTTTGATCAACGAAGTATATACGCTGTTCGGGTTCAAG
>CAYWML010000052.1:0-9308 GCA_964459515.1 uncultured Clostridia bacterium
GTGGAACAACATATTCAAAGAATCCATCTATTTTATGAGTTCCTTTATAACTCATTTTTATTGTATAAGCAACACCATATAATAAACCTATTGTATTTTGATAATCACCATTTTCTTCATTTGGATTTCCTGTTCCTCTTACTGCAATATAATTCATTCTTGGTATTTCAACAATACTGGGTTTATTTTTAGGCATATAAAATTCTTTATACTCTTTCTTAAAATCAAAAGCCATAATTACATCTCCATTCTAAACAAAAATTATTATTTACCATTAAATTTATTCTACCGCAAAATTTCGTATTTTTCAATACATACACTACCCACGCAAAGGGGGCTTGGCTTCGCCAAAGAAAATCCAAAGGATTTTCCGAACCCCCGAGGGCTTCTTCGTCTTTCCCTTGCTTGCACCAAACAAAACAGCGCCCGAAAGGCGCTGTTTTGCTTGGTGCAACCAAAGGGACTCGAACCCCTAGCCTTCGGTTCCGTAGACCGACGCTCTATCCAATTGAGCTATGGATGCATATATAAACGCTCCCTTTATCAAAGAACGCTTATATAGTATATTCCGTTTTTTCGCTTTTGTCAACTGTTTTTGCGCGATTTTTTAAAAAATTATTTTTTTGCGGCTTATTCCATAAGCAACGCCGCCGCCCCCAACAAGCCTGCGGAATTTCCGAGCGAGGCTATCCGAATTTCTACCTGCGGTCCGAGTTCGCCTGCAAAAATATCCTCGTTCAAGATTTTTTGAAGCGGCGCAACCAGTGCATCTCCCTGCGCGCAAACGCCGCCGCCGAGCAAAATCACCTCCGGACGAAATACGTTTGCCATATTCGTAATGCCGAACGCCAGCTTGGAAATGTAATTCTCCACAACGGCTTTTGCGTACGGATCGGTCTGCTTATAATCGAAAGCAAGCTTGCCCGTCACCTCTTCCAAATCGCCGATTTCCCACATTTTGCTGTCTTTATGCGCTTGCATGGCGCGTTTCGTATCTCGAATCAACGCCGTTGCCGAAGCGTACGCTTCCAAGCAGCCCTTTCTGCCGCAAGTGCACTGCTCCCCGTCGGCAACGATAACGGCGTGCCCTAGCTCCGCGCCTGCGGACTTATTGCCCTCCAACAGACTGCCGTTGACGATGACGCCGCCGCCCACGCCCGTGCCGAGCGTAAGCATGACCATATTCGCGCAGCCTTTCGCCGCGCCGAAACGCACCTCGCCCAAAGCCGCCACGTTGGCGTCGTTGGAGATTTTCACGCGCAAGCCCGTCAACGCCTGCACGCGCTGCCCGATCGGAAAATCCTTCCAGCATAAATTGTTGGAATAGATTACGCGCCCTTCCTTGCTGTCGATCATTCCGGGAACGCCCATACCGATTCCCTCGACGTCCCCCGTCGAAAGCCCGACGCGGCGCAATAAGAGCTCCGTCAGCTTTGCTATGTTCGTCGCAACCCTGTCTGCCCCGAATTCGCTTTCGGTCGGAATTTTATCCTGCACAATCACATGTCCGAGATCGTCTACGATGCCGCCTTTTATAAACGTGCCGCCGAGGTCGATGCCGACGTAATATTTACGCACTTCCACCACGATAAGTCGCATTTTTCCCTCTATCTTCACCTCGCCGAAGTCGGCAGGCACGAAAAAGGTATCGCCGCGCGCGATCGGCATTCCGTCAATTTTTCCCGAACCGTCCACGCACGTCACGCCCTTAAAAGAGCCGTCGTCCGCGAACAGCGCGCACGCGCCGTCCACGACGCACTCCGTCGTCGTGAAATAGCGACTCGCGCCGAGCAGTGCACCCTGCTTCGTATCGATACGAAGCGGTTTCGCCGAAAATGCCTGCAAATTCGTCACGCGCAACGCTTTTTCCACATGCAACTCGCGCAAGTTACCGTTCTTATCCCGTCTGCCGTAATCGTAGACGCGATAGGTAAGGTTGCTGTTCTGCTGAATTTCGCAAATCAAGCACCCCGTCGCGATTGCGTGGATCGTACCCGAGGGAATAAAATAGCATTCGCCTGCCTTGACGGCATAAAAATTCAACAGCTCCGTCAGGGTATCGTTCGCAATTGCCGCCTCGTACTCCGCCTGCGTAACGTCGCGCTTAAAGCCGAGGTAAATGCCTGCGCCCTCCTCCGCTTCCACGATATACCACATCTCCGTTTTGCCGTAGCTGTTCTCGTTTTCCAAGGCGTATTCGTCCGACGGGTGCACCTGCACCGACAGATTTTGTTTGGCGTCAATGAGTTTCACGAGCAAGGGAAAAAAGGAGAAAGCCTCGCAATTTTTACCCAAGTCCGCCGCCGTAGCCGCTTCTTGCAGCGTTCTCCCGTCCGCAAGCCGCGTCAAACCGTCTTTATGAAAAGACAATTCCCAGCTTTCCGCGACGGGCGTTTTATCCGTGTGCTTGCCGTATTTCTCTTTAAGTTTCACGCCCCCCCAAAGGTAGTCCTTACACTCGGGGTATAACTTTTCGATCTTCATGTTTTTACGCTCCTCAGAAATTATTTTAAACGGGCATTTTTGCGTTTAACGCATACCTGCCCCTATCGTTTTATGTGTTAGAGAGTTTGCGGACGATCGCTTTTCTCTGCTTCGTCCGAAAAAGCCGTTGCGCCCTCTTGCACGGGCAGATCGTGCACGGTATTCGGATACTCCGCGTCGTAGTCCGCGCGATTATAACCGGGCGTTTGCCGTTCCTCCGCATGCTTGCGTCGCACGCTGCCGTACGCCGTCAAGCGTTTCTTTACGAAAGCGGAAAACAGCAGCATATACACGCCGAGCGCGACGATAATCGTACAAATCAAACCGCCGACGACGCCGTTCCACGGCGACGGATCGAAGGAGGGCGGAAACGCCGCAAACCACGCCGTTTGCAGGGAAAGCCAAGCGACGAGAGCCGTCGCGAAATTGATATTACGCACGGCGCGCACCGCCATATCGTCCGACCGTTTCGCGCGCAACGAATTATACACGGACACGACGAGGCGATAAAGCGCAACGGCGGCATAGGCGTAAATCGCGCCGCTCGGCACGCGGAAACCCTCGCCTTCCACAATCATGCGCACGATAGCCAGCGCGAGCACGAGCGTCATAACGATCAGCATAACGCCGCAATAGCGATAGGACGCCGTCTTGCGCAAATGCAACCGCACGGGATCGTCCTTATAGTTTTTCTCGTCGTGCATGTTCTGCCCGAGCAAGACGCCGCGCGCCGTCGTCAACAGAATGTAGTAGAGCGCGAGCGCGCTATACCACTCCGAATGCGTATGCCACGCCATAAGACACAAAAACACGGTGTAGGCGATATTGGCGAAGAAAGAACACGCCGCAAAAAAGATCGTGCGGAACTCGTAATTTTTCAGCAAACTGCGAATGAACGCATACCTGCCTGCCACGTGCCACAGTTTGCGCACGAACCGCACGACGGGCGGAACGGAAATTACGAGGGCGTATAACAACAGACACGCGCAAATCGCATAGGCAATCCCGGCGAGTACGCCCTCCCCATAGCCGAGGGCGGCCGAAATCAACGCCAACGGACAGACGACGAGCGTCGTCGCGTAAACGATGATCGCCACGCGATTGGACGGACGATTGAGTTTTCGGAAGAACGCCCCTACGCGTCCCTTTTCCGTCCTACGCATACCTGCCTCCCTCTTTTTCGATTACAGCTCGAACGCGACCGCCGTCACGTCATCCGAATAATTGCCGCCGCAGAACACGTTCAACGCCTGCCGCAATTTTCCGATAAAGTCCTCCGCGCCGTTCGATTGCAACAGCACGCTCTCCGCGCGCTCGATACCGAACTGCTCCCCTGCGGTATTCGTGCACTCCGTCACGCCGTCCGTCATCATCACGAGGAGATCGCCGCGCTCGAAGCGGAGCGCGTTCTCCCGATAAGGGAAATTCGGCATCCAATTGGAAATCGGCGGCGCAGGAGATTCGATCTCGTTTATCCCGACGGCGTTTTTCAAAAGTATGGGCACGTTATGCCCTGCCACCGCGTACGACAGCGTTTGCGTATGCAAATCGATACGCACCGCCGACACGGTAATGTACGATTGTTCTTCCTGATTCAGCTCGTTGAATTTCGCGCTCAACTCGCTTAAAGCGCGCGCCAAGTTCTCCTCTTTGCGGTTTAATCCGGCTTTCACGAAAGCGGAAAGCAACCCTGCGGAAATCCCCTTTCCGGCAACGTCGGACAAAACGCCGTACGTTTGCCCGTTCAGCTCGTATACGTCGGGCAGATCGCCGCCCACGCCGTAGCGCGGAATATACATGTACGCGTAAGGCACGCCGCCCACGCTTTTCCCTGCCGGCAACAAACGGCGTTGCACTTGCTGCGCGGAAAGCACTTCGCGTTCCAACTCCGTAGAGTACGTGCCGTCCGTCAGACCTATGTACAGCCGCGGCGCGCCCTGCGCGGGCGAAACGCGAATACGCACGGAAAGCCTATCCGTATGCCCCTCTCGCCGCATCGTCGTACGCACCGTTTCCGTCTTTTCCGCGCCGTCGGCAATCGCTTCGCGCATCAGCCTGAGAAAAGTGCAATAGGCGCAAGCCGCGCCGTTGCCGCAACCGCCCGTTTCCTTACAGGCGATCGCCTGCGCCAGCGAACCGCTCGCCTTGGCTTTTCCTGCAAATAAACGCCGAAACGCCGCGTTCGTGTACTTCACGCGCAGCTTATCGTCGAATACGAAAACACCCTCGGGCATTTGCTCTAAAATTTTTTTATACGTTCCGCCTCGCATACTCTCGTCCTTTTTTACGATAACGCCGTTTTTTAATTCGTCGGCTTGTTTATTCGCGCGTCGTTTGCAGGGTTATACCCGTTCAACGCATACCTGCCCCACGTCTATCGGTAAAACCGCAATCCGCTTTTTATCTCCGCCGTAAAGTCGAGGTCGGTATACAACTCTCCGTCGAGCTGTATCGTCCGCGGCTTTTCAGGGAAAAAGCAAACGCGCTTGCACCGAAAATGCGTCGTTGCGGGATATTGCAAAATACGTCCGCGCAACAGCTGTAAAAATGCTTTGATTATCTTCATCTTTCCGCCGATACATTCCACCGTCACCACGTCCAAAAGCCCGTCGTCCGTTTCCGCCGCAGGGCAAATGCGCACGCCGCCGCCGAATTGCGTTCCGTTGCAGGCGGCGCACAGCAACACGTCGTGCTCCTGCGCCTCACCGTCCGTTTCCAAACGCACGCGGCAACCCTTAAAAGCAAACAAACTACGCACGAGGCTGGCAAGATATTTTATCTTCCCTTTTATTTTACCCCGTAAACACCGTTCCAAAACGTCTACGTCCATGCCGATTCCGCAAACGTTCATGCACCGCCGTCCGCCGACTTCTATATAATCGACGGGACGTGCCTCTCCGTCCAAAATTCGTGCAAGCGCACGCTCTGCCTGCAAGGGAAGCCCCAACGCCTCCGCAAAATCGTTCCCCGTTCCGGCAGGGATTAACCCCAAACGACAAGCGGAAGGATCGCATAAGCCGTTGAGCACCTCGTGCAAAGTCCCGTCGCCGCCGAGGACGATAATATCCTGCGCTCCGTTTTCGGTCAACCTCCGCGCAATCGCCTCGCCGTCGTGCACGGCGCAGGTTTCGTGCAACGTATAGACAACGCCGCGCTCGGCGAACACGCGCTCCGCCACGCGCAACGCTTTCCGCGCCGTTCGTTTTCCGGCTACGGGATTATAGATAACGTGTACCATATTCCACCCTTCGTATAAATTGTTTTTCCCGTGTTTTCGGACAAACGGAAAGTTCCTTGCTTTTCTATTATATAACACTTTGCGAAGAATTGCAATTTATTTTCAAATTTGATATACTGTAATTAGAAAAATTTTTCAAAAAGGTCACAAAAATGCAAGATTTTCCGAAAATATCACCGCCAAAACCCTTGCTTCGCTTGGCAAACGCCTGTCCGCACCCCCTTTACGTCGTCGGCGGAAGCGTCCGCGATACGCTCGCAGGGCTGACGTCCGCCGTTTCGGATTGGGATATTTGCGCGCCGCTCCCGTACGCGCAACTCGCTTCCCTCGCCGAAAGCAACGGCTTCACGGTAAAATCGGTGTTCAAAAGCACGGGCACGGTGAAGCTCGCCGACGAGGACGGCACGGAATACGAATACTCCTGCTTTCGCTCCGATCGCTACGTTCGCGGCATACACGTCCCCGTTGAAACGTATTTTACGGACGATATACGCTTGGATGCAAGGCGACGCGATTTCACGGCGAATGCCGTATACTACGATGTAGCGAAAGGCATTTACGTCGATCCGTTGCAGGGCATTGCAGCTATTTCCGAAAAACGCCTGACGACGGTCGCCCCAGCCGAAAAAGTATTCGGTGAGGACGGATTACGCCTTTTGCGCCTTGCACGGCAAGCCGCAACGCTCGGGTTCACGCCCGACGAAGCCTGCCTGCGCGGAGCACGCGCCAACGCCTCTTTAATTCGGGATATTTCCCCCGAACGGATCTTCGCCGAATTGCAAACGCTGTTGCACGCCGAAGAAAAATACGGCGTTGCGGACGGCGCGTATCGCGGCTTGAAACTGTTGGACGAAACGCGCGCTCTCGATTTCGTTCTGCCCGAACTAACGGCAGGTCGCGGAGAAATGCAACGGGCAGACTTCCACGACCACGACGTCTTGGAACACTCCTTACGCGCCGTGCGGTATGCGTCGCCGAGCGTACGGCTCGCCGCGCTTTTACACGACGTCGGAAAGCCGTTTGCAAAAAAACGGGACGGCAACGTGCACGCGCACCCCGAAGAGGGCGCACGCATGGTAACGGATATTTTACGGCGGCTGAAAGCCCCGAAAAAATACATTGAACGCATACCTGCCCTTATCCAATGGCACATGTACGATTTCGATTGCCAAACGTCGGAAAAGAAATTACGTCGATTTTTCGTGACGCATTACGCGCTTTTGGACGACCTGCTCGCCATAAAGCAAGCGGACTATTCCGCTTGCAAAGACGTGCTCTCCCCTGCGCCCACATGCGTGCGCTGGCAAGCTCTATTGCAAAAAATGCGCGCCGAAAACGTACCCTTCACGATAAAGCAACTATCGATTTCAGGCAAAAATCTATTGCCGATATTGCCGCCGTCGAAAATCGCAGAAACCTTACACGCGCTCTTGTTGCACACGGCAGTATGTCCGCAAGACAACACGCCCGAACGCCTTTTGCGCCTCGCCAAAAGCCTAACACCCACCCCCTAACAGCCTCGCACCGCGCCGTAGGCGAAAAACCGTTTAACTCCGTCCTTGCAAGGAGTGAACGCCCCCCGTTTGTCATCGCGAAGAAGCAAACACTCCCCGTCCGTCATTGCGAGGAGCAAAGCGACGAAGCAATCTCGCGGCAAGCCGCAAGGCTTGCCGCGGAATACAAGCACGAATAACATACTCTCGTTTCCGCCTGACGGCGGAGATTGCCACGACACATTCGTGCCTCGCAATGACGGGGAAGAAAGTATTCCGCGGCAAGCCGTAAGGCTTGCCGCGGAACGCAAGCACGAATAACATACTCTCGTTTCCGCCTGACGGCGGAGATTGCCACGGCACATTCCGTGCCTCGCAATGATGGGCAAGGCAGGATTGTCGTGGCGCGCCCTATTCGTTTTGCATAAAATAAGAGCTTCGGAAAACCGAAGCTCTTCGCTTATATACAAATTTTTAGGCTTAGTTCATAGGAGCGTAACCATAGGAGAATGCAGGCATCGGTTCAACGGTCGCTTTAACAAGCTCTTCAAAATAGGTATGTTTTACAGCCCACTTATGAAGGCGTGCCCAATTCCACCAACCGTAAATCGAAAGCGTGATAATCGTCAAGAACGTCCAAGCGATGTAATGTCCCCAAAGCTGTCCTGCTTTGCCATCGAAAACAAGCTTGCAAGTATTGATATAGGTATGATTAACTTTCCATCTGATGATAATCGTCGTAGAACCTGCAAGGAACAACAACAAGAACAGGAAACCGATAATCGCAAATACCGCAAATACGACAATGTCAGCAAGCGAAAACTCTGCCGTGTCCGTCAACACTTTCATGAAATCTGCGATTTCCGTTTGCCCTTGAATAACAACCCAATCCACAATCAAGGCTGCCACCAAGCATGCAGCGAACACCACTACGCCGAGAAGCGCGACCACGCCCGACAAAATCATTTTGCCGAAAGCACTGCCGGCTTTTCCGGTGAAGTTAGACTTTGTAACTTTCATACCTTTCATAATTTGCCTCCTTTTACACCTACCTTGAATATAAGCGCAAAATACTTAGATTTTTATAGTAACACTATTATACAACACTATTTTCACTTTGTCAACAAACGAGATGAAAAAATATGGAAAAAATTAAAAAAAATTTTATTATTTTTTCATAAAACGGGATTTTTTTTCGCGCAACGGAAATTATGAAAATATTTTTCTCGGAAAACGGCAAAAATCATTGACGAAACAGAAAAAGTATGCTACAATAATTAGTGGACGAGAAGGGCTTTGAAAAGCTCGCTCTTTCAAGAAGTAACAAAAAATATTTTTCATAGATTGGAGGAACTCAATTATGGCAAACGTAAAAGTTGCAATCAACGGTTTCGGCAGAATCGGTCGTCTGGCTTTCAGACAAATGTTCGGCGCAGAGGGTTATGAGGTTGTTGCTATCAACGATCTTACCAGCCCCACCATGCTCGCACATCTTTTGAAGTACGACTCCGCACAGGGCAGATATGCTCTTGCAGACACCGTATCCGCAGACGAAGCGAACAGCACGATCACCGTCAACGGCAAAACGATCAAGATCTACGCCGAAAAAGACGCCGCTAACTGCCCTTGGGGCGAATTGGACGTAGACGTAGTGCTCGAATGCACGGGCTTCTACTGCTCCAAAGCGAAATCCGAAGCGCACATCAAAGCAGGCGCGAAGAAAGTCGTTATTTCCGCACCCGCCGGCAACGACCTGCCGACGATCGTTTACAGCGTAAACGAAAAGACGTTGACGAAGTACGACAACATCATTTCCGCAGCTTCCTGCACCACCAACTGCCTTGCACCTATGGCAAACACGCTGAACAAGCTCGCAAAGATCAAGAAAGGTTATATGACCACGATCCACGCATACACGGGCGATCAGATGGTTCTCGACGGACCGCACAGAAAGGGCGACCTTCGTCGTGCGCGCGCGGCAGCAGTGAATATCGTTCCCAACTCCACGGGCGCGGCAAAGGCTATCGGTCTCGTTATTCCCGAATTGAACGGCGTTTTGGACGGTTGCGCACAACGTGTACCCGTTCCCACCG
>CAYWML010000053.1:0-8937 GCA_964459515.1 uncultured Clostridia bacterium
TCGGCAGCGAAAAGATCGGTAGCGGTTTGGTAAGCGTTATGGTTCGCGGCGACGTAGGCGCAGTGAAAGCAGCCGTAGAAGCAGGCTGTGCGGCGGCTACCGCGCTCGGCGAAGTTATCGCTACGCACGTAATCCCTCGTCCCCACGCAGACGTTGAAAAACTTCTTCCCTCCATTAAATAAGCTTTTCAGAGGGTGGAAAACCGTGCTCTCCGACGGGCATCGTCGGAGAGTGCGGCGGTTTTTCGATCGCGTTATAACGAGATATTCTTGCCGTGCGTTCGAAAAGGAACGCGCTACGGCGAACGCTACGCCGAAAACGGCGTAAAGCATGAATTTTGGAGGGATAAATATGGAATTTTCAAGCTCGCAAATAGCGGAAATGGTAAAAAAAGTGTTGGCGGATATGCAAGGCGCGCCGCAAAACGCGGAAAGCGCAGGAAACGGGGAAGTGCCCGTCGGCGTCTCCAACCGTCATATTCATTTGACGAAGGCGGATATGGAAACGCTGTTCGGCGTAGGTTACGAATTGACGCCGATGAAGGATCTGTCGCAATCGGGGCAGTACGCTTGCAAGGAAACTTTGACGCTTATCGGTCCTGCCATGCGTCCTATTGAAAACGTGCGCGTTTTAGGTCCGCTCAGAAGCAAATCGCAAGTGGAGATTTCCGCAACGGATTCCTACGTGTTGAAGGTGAAGCCCCCCGTTCGGGAATCGGGCAACGTTGTCGGCTCGGCAGGGATTACGATTGTCGGACCGAAAGGCGTGGTACAGCTGAAAGAGGGTTGCATTATCGCCAATCGGCATATTCATATGTCCCCTGCGGACGGCGCGCGCTTCGGCGTGAAAGACGGCGAAACGGTGACGGTGGACGTGCTCGGCAAACGCCGTACGCGTTGGTATGATGTGCAGGTGCGCGTACATCCCGATTTTCGTTTGGAAATGCACGTGGATACGGACGACGCGAACGCGGTGGGCATCGGCAACGGCGCACGGGTAAAGGTAGTCAAGGAGTAAGGCATGTTAAGAGGCATTATCAGAGGAAATATCGTTTCCACGCGGAAACAGGAAACGCTTGTCGGCTCGAAATTCATGGAAGTGGAAATCATGAAGAACGGGGAATTGACGGGCGAGTACATCATTGCCGTGGACAGCGTCGGCGCGGGTATCGGCGAAACGGTGCTGATAACGACGGGCAGTTCTGCGCGGCTCGCACTGCATAATACGAACGCGCCTTGCGATGCCGTAATCGTCGGTATCGTAGACTGACGGCAAAAAAGCGCGGCGTTTTCGCGCGCGATAAAAATTCTCTGTATTCAACGGAGCGATTATGGAATTGAAGGAAATCATGAAAGAAGCAGGGATCGTCGGCGCAGGCGGCGCAGGCTTCCCCTCGTACGCGAAGCTTGCGGACGGGGCGGATACGCTCGTCGTCAACGGCGCGGAGTGCGAACCTTTGCTGTATACCGATTATATCCTTTTGCAAAAGGAATTGCCGATGGTGCTGGCAGGTATTCGAGCCGTAACGGAGTACGCCCGTATTCCGACGGCGTTGCTTTGCGTAAAGGAACATACGGCAAAACGTCTGCATTGGACGGACGGAATGCGTTTGGACGATCGGATACTTTTGAAAACGTTGCCCGACGTCTATCCCATGGGCGACGAAATCAGCTTGATTTATCAAGCGATGGGCAGAGTGGTGAAGCCCGGCAACCTGCCGATTACGGCAGGAGTTATCGTATACAACGTCGAAACGCTTTATAACGTGGCGGCGGCTGTGAAACACGGCAGTCCCGTAACGATGAAGTGGTTGACGATAGGCGGCAACGTCGAACGACCGATCGTCGTCCGCGTACCCGTCGGTACGCCCGTAGCGGCGTTGTTTGCGCAAAATTCGATTGAGATCCCCGAAGGACACACCGTATTGGACGGCGGACCTTCGATGGGGAAAGTTATAGATCCCGAAACGGCGGTGGTGACGAAAACGACAAAGGGCTTTTTGATCCTGCCCGATAGTACGCCTGCCGTAGAGAGCAAATTTTTGGACGGCGCGAAATCGATCGCGCGCGCGGAAACGGCTTGTTGCCAATGCACGCGTTGTACGGATATGTGCCCGAGAAATCTTTTGGGCTACCCCTTAGAACCGCATAAAATGGTGCGTACGGCGAAGGGCGCGGCGACGGTTTTGCCGGAAATGGTGCTTTCCGCAACCCTTTGTTGCGGTTGCGGCATTTGCGAAACGCTGGCTTGTTGCCAAGGCATTTCTCCGAAAGCCGTCATCAACGAGTATAAGGCGTTGCTTGCCAAAAACAAGTTGCGCTACGTCGGGAAAGAGGAAGTATCGCCGCGTGCAGAACGGGAGTATCGCATGGTGCCTTCCGCGCGGTGGGAAAGCGTTTTGGGCGTGGCGCGTTTCGACAAGGTAGCGATGTACATCGGGGAGCAAAGCTATCCTCGCGCGGAGATCTTGTTGCGACAGCACATCGGCGCGCCGAGCGTGCCTATTGTTACGGATGGAGCTTTCGCGAAAAAAGGCGAGAAAATCGCGGACAGCGCGGAGGGGCTTTCCTTGCCGCAATATGCGTCGATAGACGGCAGAGCGACCGTATACGACGGGAAAATCATCATAGAAAAGGTGTATGAATAATGTTTAGATCGATCGGTGTTATTGAATTGAAAAGCATTCCCAAAGGGGTGGAAGCGACGGACGCCGCTTTGAAAAGCGCAGGCGTGGACATGGTGTCTGCGCACCCTGCCTGCCCCGGTAAATACGAAATCGTTTTGACGGGTTCTATCTCTAACGTGACGGCGGCGGTCAGCCACGTATTGTCGAAATTCGACGGCTACGTTATCGATTCTTCGGTGATGGGGCGCATCGACGAACAAGTCATCAAAGCGTTGTTCGGCACGCAAACGGGTGAAAAGAAAGGCTCGCTCGGTTTAATAGAAACTTTCTCCGCGGCGACGGCGATTAAGGCGGCGGATATTGCCGTGAAGACGGCGCGCGTGGAAATTTTCGATTTGCGCGTTTCTCGCGGCATGGGCGGCAAGGGCGTCGTCATGCTGACGGGCGAGGTCGGCGACGTAACGGCGGCGGTAGAGGCAGGCGCGAACTATGCGGCGCAATCGGGGCAGCTTTCCAGCCAATCCGTGATTGCCGCTCCGCATGAGGGACTTTGGGAACAACTCTGATAGGGGTAAACTATGGACGCGATTAAATTTGTTGTGGAAAAGAGCGCGCGTATCGATAGACTTATCGAAAATCTGTACGCGAAAATGCCCGAAATCGAGGCGGAGCGCGGCGTGCTCGTCACCGAGAGCTATCAACAGACGGAGGCTTTGCCGATTATCAATCGCCGTAGCGCGGCGTTTGCGCATATTTTGCGGAATATCCCCATCGTCATTCGCGACGGGGAGTTGATCGTCGGAAGCGCGACGAAAGCGCCGCGCGGTTGTCAGGTATTCCCCGAATATTCCTACGAATGGTTGGAGGCGGAATTCGATACGGTGGCTACGCGTGCGGCAGATCCTTTCTATATCGCCGAGGAGACGAAAGCCGCTTTACGCAAGGCGTATCCCTATTGGAAGGGCAAAACTTGCAGCGATTTGGCAAAATCGAATATGTCGCCCGAAGCGTACGAGGCGTTCACCGTGCACGGTATGTATACGCCGGGGAACTATTTTTACAACGGTATCGGGCACGTCAACGTCAATTACGAAAAGGTGTTGCAAAAGGGCTACCGCGGTATTATCGCCGAGGCGCAGGCTGCCCTCGATAAATTGGAGGTAAGCGATCCCGAATACGTACAGCGGCATGCTTTCCTTTCCGCCGTCATCGAATCGTGCGAGGCGGTCGTCGAATACGCAAGACGGTACGCCGTGTTGGCGCGCGAGCTTGCGAAAAAAGAAAAGAACGAAACGAGAAAAGCGGAGTTGGAGCGCATTGCGCGCAACTGTATGCACGTGCCCGAATTTCCTGCGGCGGATTTCTACGAAGCTTGTCAATCTTTTTGGTTCGTACAGCTTTTGTTGCAGGTGGAATCGAGCGGACATTCCATTTCTCCCGGACGGTTCGATCAATACATGTACCCGTATTATAAAAAAGACGTCGAAGCGGGCAAATTGACGATAGAACAGGCGCAGGAGCTTATCGACTGCATTTGGGTGAAACTGAACGACGTCAACAAGGTACGCGACGCAGGTTCTGCCGACGGGTTTGCCGGCTACGGTATGTTCCAAAATTTAATCGTCGGCGGACAAAACGTGCATGGCATGGACGCGACGAACGATCTTTCGTATATGTGCTTGGAGGCTTCCATGCACGTGCCTCTTCCGCAGCCGTCCATTTCCATTCGCGTATGGAACGGTTCGCCGGAGCCGTTGCTGTTGAAAGCGGCGGCGTTGACGAGGCTAGGCACGGGCTTGCCTGCGTACTACAACGACGAAGTGATTATTCCTTCGATTATGGCGCGCGGACTCACTTTGGAGGACGCACGGGATTATTGCATTATCGGTTGCGTAGAGCCGCAAAAAGGCGCGAAAACGGACGGTTGGCACGACGCCGCGTTCTTCAATATGTGCCGCCCCTTAGAGCTGGTGTTTTCCAACGGTGTAGACAAGGGCGTGCAGATCGGGCCGGAAACGGGCGACGTTGCCGAAATGACCTCGTTCGAGCAAGTGTTCGAGGCGTATAAAACGCAACAGAGCTATTTTATAAAGTTGCTCGTCAACGCCAACAACGCCATCGATAAGGCGCACGCGACGCGTTGTCCGTTGCCTTTCCAATCGTGCATGGTGGACGATTGTATCGGCAGAGGCAAGTCTTTGCAAGAGGGCGGCGCGATTTATAATTTCACAGGGCCGCAAGGCTTCGGCATTGCCAACAACACGGACGGACTTTTGGCGATCAAACAGCTCGTGTTCGAGGAACAGAAAGTAACGTTGGCGGAGCTTCGAGAAGCTATGCAGGCGAACTTCGGCTACGGCATTACGACGGCAGCGGCGGCAGAGCGCATTACGGGCGAAGTCGCGGCGAGTTTGGCGGAAGAGGGCGTAGAGCCGACCGAACAAGTCATTCGCGCCATTTACGAAGAAGTGACGACGGCGAGCGGTATACCTGCGGAGAAGAAAGCGCGGTATAGAGAGATTAAACGCTTGATAGAGGAAACTTGCCCGAAATACGGCAACGATATTTACGAAGCGGATATGTTCGCGCGCGAAGTGGCGAATACGTACACGCGCGAAGTGGAGAAATACAAGAACCCTCGCGGCGGCGTATTTCAGGCAGGATTATATCCCGTCTCGGCGAACGTGCCGCTCGGCGGACAAACGGGCGCGACGCCCGACGGCAGGTTGGCGTTCACGCCGATCGCAGACGGCATAGGCCCTGCTTCCGGCAGGGACGTGAAAGGTCCTACGGCAACGGCAAATTCCGTGGCGAAGTTGGAACAAGGCGTGGCGAGCAACGGCACGTTGCTCAATCAAAAATTCCACCCCTCCGCACTCAGCGGCACGTCGGGACTTATGAAATTCGTGGCGTTGATTCGTTCTTATTTTGATCAAAAGGGCATGCATATGCAATTCAACGTCGTTACGAGAGAAACGCTGTTGGACGCGCAGGAACATCCCGAAAAGTATAAAACGCTCGTGGTGCGCGTTGCCGGGTATAGCGCGCTGTTCACCACCTTGTCCCGTTCCTTGCAGGACGACATCATCAATCGTACGGAACAGGGCTTCTAAGCCTCGTTCCTACGCGGAAAAGAGAGAAAACGATATGGATATTTACGGCACAAAAGGCAGAATTTTCAATATACAGCGTTTTTCGATACACGACGGGGCGGGTATCCGTACGATCGTGTTCTTTAAGGGCTGTTATATGCGTTGCGCTTGGTGCTGTAATCCCGAATCGCAGGAGTACGCCGTGCAGACCATGACGGAGAACGGCAAAGAGAAAACCGTGGGACGGGACGTCACCGTGGCGGAAATTTTGCCGGAATTGCTTGCCGACGTGCCGTACTATCGGCGTAGCGGCGGCGGCATAACGCTGTCCGGCGGAGAGTGCTTCGCGCAGCCGCAATTCGCGGAAGCGTTGTTGCACGTTTGTAAGGAGCACGGTTTGCATACCGCGGCGGAGTCTACGACGAACGTGCCGTTCGGCGATATTGCCCGTTCGTTGCCCTATTTGGATACGTTGCTTATGGATATTAAGCACATGGACGGGGCGAAGCATAAGGAATACACGGGCGCGGACAACGCGCGCATTTTGGAGAATGCGAAGTTGCTTTCCGAAAGCGGCGTAGAATTGATTATACGTACCCCCGTCATTCCCGGCTTTAACGATACGGCGGAAGAAATTCGCGCGATTTCGCGGTTCGCGGCGAGCTTGCCTGCCGTCAAACGGCATCACTTGTTGCCCTATCATCGTTTGGGGCAGGATAAATACGCAGGGCTGGGCAGAAGTTACGCCTTGCAGGGCGTAGAACCGCCTGCGAAAGAGAAAATGGAATATTTGCTGTCGGTTGCGGAAGAAAGCGGCTTGCAGTGTCAAATCGGCGGCTAAGCCGAAAAAACGAAGTTTAGGAGAAAATCGTATGGATAACTATGAAAAAATACCTCCGAGAATTATACAGGAATACGTTCCCGGTAAACAAGTAACGCTTTGCCACATCATCGCCAATCCCGGCGACGTGCTGTATACGAAGCTCGGATTAGATCCGCAGGCGGATTATACGCGCACCGCGATCGGCGTGCTGACCGTCGTGCCGTACGAAAGCGCGGTAATTGCCGCGGACATCGCGATGAAGTCTTCGGGCGCGGAAATCGGGTTTGTAGACCGTTTCACGGGCACGTTGATTATTACGGGTTCGGTTTCGTCCGTGGAGGCGGCTTTCACGGCGATTCGCGACTATTTCGTGCAAAAATTGCAATACATCTGTTGCGACGTGACCAAGACCTGATACGAAAGAGTTTATCATGAAGAAAATAATGCTGTTCGGCAGAGTTGCGGCGGGAAAAACTACCTTGACGCAAGCCCTGCGCGGAGAAGAGATTAAATATTATAAAACGCAGTACGTCAATTATCTCGACACCGTCATCGATACGCCCGGGGAATATACCGAGCGCAGGGAAACGAGCGGTGCATTGGCGTTATATGCATACGAAGCGGATATCGTGGGCTTGGTGTTGTCCGCCAACGAGCCGTATTCGATTTTTTCGCCCTGCCTTACGAGCATGGTAAATCGCGAGGCGATCGGCATTATCACGGGCATCGATAAGCCCGACGCCAACGTGCCGCGCGTAGCCAATTGGTTGCGCTTGGCAGGTTGCAAAAAGATATTCCCCGTTTCTTCTATCACGGGCGAGGGGATTGCCGCGCTCGCGGAATATTTAGAGGACGACGAGGATCGCGCAAAGCGAGCGAAGGAAAAAACGCAGGCGGCGGAATCGCCGAAGCAACCGACGACGCGGCGCGGACGAAAGAAAAAAACGACCACGGAGGTGCAGGCATGAGCAAGACGAAAGTGATCGCGTTTGCGAATAACAAGGGCGGCAGCGGTAAAACGACGACGTGTTCCAACGTCGGTTGCGCGATGGCGCTGCTCGGGAAAAAAGTGTTGCTTATCGACGGCGATATGCAGCTGAATTTGACGATCGCCTTTTTCGACGAGGAAAAAGCCTACGAATACGCCAAAGGCGAGAAAAATATTTATCGCGCGATTAAGGACGAACGGGATTTGTCCGATTACGTGGTGGAAACGGGCATTAAGGGGTTGGAAATCATACCTTCCACTTCGTTGATGAGTTCTATCGAGTTCGATCTGTTCGCCAAATGGCAACGGGAAAGCGTTTTGAAAAAATGCTTGGAACGCGTTCGCGCAAAGGGGTATTACGATTATATCCTTATCGATTCGCCGCCGACGCTCGGCGGTTGGGTGATGAACGTTATGTGCGCGTCCGATTACGTCGTCGTTCCCGTAGAGGCAAGCCCTTGGGGGCTTTTCGGGTTGGCGAATATGTTTGAATTTTGCGATAAGGCAAAATCGATCAATCCGAAGTTGGAAGTGTTGGGTATTGCCGTGACGAAAGCGGACGAACGGAAGAAGTATTTCCGTCAAACGCTGGAAACGTTGCGCGAAACGAAAGGGGCGCGCCTTTTTGAAAATTACATTCGCGTGGACAGCACGGTGGAATGGGCGCAGGACAACAGTCAGCCCGTCGTGTCTTTCAAACAAAATTGCCGTAGCGCAAAAGAATATATCAATTTAACAAAGGAGATCATGAAGTATGCCGATCGGTAAAAACGCAATTAAAAGAGTAGAAAACAACGGGTATTCCAAAGTGAAAACTTCCGCGCCCGACATGGAAAACAGCAACGTGATCGCTAATCCCGACGCGCAGGTGGAAGAAAAGCTTCTTGCGCCCGTCGCGCAAGCGACGGAAAAGAAAACGGCGGCGAAGAAAGCCACCGCCAAGAAGCCGTCGGCGAAAAAACAGGCGAGTAAATCCGCTGCGATTATGCGCGTGGAAATCGGTTGCGATATGCCGTATTATCTGTTGTAAACGCGGCAAAACGAAATAAGAAACGGAGAAAAAAAACGAAAAAATACAGGCTTTCGCGCCAAAGCGCAGGGCACAGCTTTTTTCGTTCTTTTTTCTAAAAAGAATTTTTGTAAACGGGAGAAAAGAAAAAATGCGAACAACGGAAAAGAAATATCGTTGTATTCCTTTTTGGTCTTGGAACGACGAGTTGGACGAAGAACAGTTGCAAAAGCAAGTCGAGTGGATGAACGAGAACGGCGTGGGCGGCTTTTTTATGCACGCGCGCGGCGGTTTGAAAACGGAATATCTCGGCAAAAAATGGTTCGATTGTATTCGCGCGTGTTCGGAAAAGGCAAAGGAACTCGGCATGGAAGCGTATGCCTACGACGAGAACGGTTG